>JANYLD010000293.1 GCA_025363835.1 Armatimonadota bacterium | reverse complement strand
ACTTGTTTGTTATCAGCGGCTCCAACTGCTCGCGCAGTCTTGGATGGTTCAGCCGGTGGTAGTAATCGCGGAGCCCCCACTCTCTATCGTGCATTTCTTCTCGTTCGAATGCGCCGAGGATCGCTTCAACTACTTCGAACTTTTGGTGAGCTGATAGGTCTGCAATGTCGCTTGTCAAAAGGGTTTGCGGATCGTTTACTCGCATCCAGTTCAGCCAATCGGGCCTCAGACTGCACAGCCATGATGCCGTTTCCTGAACCTGCGGGAACGTTTTACGGGTGTTTGGGTCAACAAGAAGGTCACAAATTTGTGCGAGGGAGAGGTTCGCACCAAGTAAGTAGTGGGCGGCCAGGCATTCTGCCAACGTCCAATGCGTCCAGGTCAGGATGCCTGGGCCCGCGGAACTAAAGAGGCCCGAGCTGATTGCTTCCTTCACGTCGTTCCGGCTAGCCCCAGCATGGACATCTGTGATTTCGCCTAGCGCGAGATGTTTTTCGTCGGGAATCTCGGTGTCATTCCCTGTCCAAATGATGGGCCGTTTACATAACACGGCGACCGCCGCTATGCGCTTGGCGAGATTCAGCTTCTCTTCAGCGGACAGGTTCTCGGCTTTTTGGTTGGCGACTCTCCAAGGATTGGACTCTTCGCAGAGTGCAAGGGCTCCGTTTAGGTATAAGTCGCCGATTCTTGACCCCAACGTCTCTTTCTTTCCAAATATGGCCAACAGCAGCCTCAGCGTGATAGGTTTCGAGGCAAGCGGCTCGGCACTCAACAGGGATAGTTCTGCGAAGAAAGCATCAAGACGCGTTCCCAGGCCAGAGCATATTTCCTTCGCGTCTGAGCGCCGCAGGGGAGCCAGTTTGTACGTCGGGGGGCCATCTGCAAATTCTGAATAATTTTGGGCGAGAGCTTGCCCGAGCACTTGGGGATAGCTTGACGTTCGGCAGACAAGCCGCAGCATCAATCTCTCGGTCGGGAGGCTTTTAACAAGATCTTGGATTGCGTAGGCGGCCGGTTGGAGGGTGCATTGGTCAAAGCTGTCCAAAAACAACTCGAGCTTTCCATCGCCCATTAGCCATGCGGCAACCGTCGGGTCACCAGTGAGGTGTCGTTCTAGGTCAGCGGCTGTCGAGTACCTCCCTAAATCCACAACTTTCAGCGATGCAAATTCGAGCGCCGAGAGCCTTTGGATTTCCGTCGACTTGCCAATGCCGGGTTCTCCCAGGAGAACAAGCAAATCTGATTCGCGGAGTTCCAATAAACGACGCGCTCCCTTAGCAAATATATGACCGTACTCCCACGTCGGGTCCGACAGGAATCCGCTGTCGTGCAAGTCAAACGTCGCTCGGTGCTCGTACCAGAACCTTTCCAAGTTGAATCCTCAAATTTCTTTCGGGTCGGGGTTGCGCTGGCCTGGGATTTCGCTCGATGAGGTTGACGTCACGCGCAAGGTGAAATAGTCCGGTGGCAGATTACTTCTTTCCTTAGCGGACTCGCCCCTTCCTCTCCCCTCAAGGGCGGGGCCGGAGGGTGTGGTTCCAGTGTTTTGCGCACCATCATCGCAAAACACTTTGGAACGTGCATCTTCTCGATGGAGTCGTTTGGTGTCATTTCCGCATCTAAGGTCCCTCGGTTTGCTCCACGGCTCCTTCGGGATGACTTCCATTCTTTAGAGAGAAGATACGAGCGGGCGGTGATTGAGGTGTCTCGGCGGGCGCGCCGAGGTTGATTCATGCCCTCAACACCCGAGCCGCTGAAAGCTAATGCTGTTCTCCAAGATCGGTTTGAGATTGTGGAGGTTTTGGGGCGGGGTGGTTGTGATTGTTTATTTGGTGCGGATCGCTAGTTGGGGGACTTGGCGGCTGTGAAGGAACTCGCGCCGTGGAATACGATGCGGAGTGTGGATGGGAACGGGTCAGTTTTCCCAACGGAGTTGCTTCACGAATTCCTGAACGCTTGAGGCCACGGGGTAGAAGGTGGGGAGTTCGGAGATGTTTCCGTATTCGGACCAGGGGCTGAAGCGGACTTCGCCTTGGTGCTCTAGGTTGAGCATGATGGCTAGGTGGTTGTTGCCTGGGTCGTAGCCGAAGGGGAATGCGGTTGGGCGGACTCGGTGGTTCATTGGGTCGGTGAGGGCGGAGGCTAGGTCGTAGTGCCATTCGGGGTGGTTGATTCCGTAGACGGCCTCGATCATCGACTCGTTTTCGCCTTGAGGTTCTTGGATTTTGAAGAGGGCTTCTCTGTTGGGCTTGCCGCCGTTTGTGACGGTTGTGATGAACCAGATGTATTGTTCTGGGAGCTTTACTTGGTGGTCCTGTTCGAATTTGGCGATGTCGGCGGACGTTGGCGTTGGGGCTGCGTTTCGCCAGGTTTGGGTGTCGGCCATGTTTGTTGTAGCTTACGCTGTTCTTTTCGTCCTTCGACTCGGGGACTCGCTCCTAAGAAAATGGTGGGGTCGCAGGTTCAAAATCGTGTGGTCGGGTTAGTAGCATGCGGTCGCCTACAGTCAGGTCCTTCGACTCGGGGACTCGCTCAGGATGACAAAAATTGGGGCTCATTTTCTCATAGCTCCACGAGCACTTCGTGTTCAATGGCTCAGGATGACAAAAAATTAGGGGGCGGCTCCGGAGATAGGACATATCCTCCTTCGCCTGGGCGCTACGGCGGACTCGTAGGACCTCTAGGACATATAGGAGGGTTGTTCGTCGGTTGGTCTGCGATTCTCTTGATCCAGTGAACTCACAATAGATTCATGCCCTCCCCTCCCGAGCCGCCGAAAGCTAATAGTGTTCTCCAAGATCCGTTTGAGATCGTGGAGGTGTTGGGGCCGTGTTTGAGCAGAGTGGGACGGCTTACTATGGGATCGAGCATGTGACGGAGGCGGTCCCGTCCTCGGCCAGGCTCGCATCATAATGGATTGCAGCTTTTCTACTAGCGCGGGCCTGTGAACTTACCTAAGGGCAACGTAACGTTTGTATTTTCGGACATCGAGGGGAGCACCCGGCTTTGGGAGGCTCACCGAGAGGCGATGGCGGTTGCGCTTCAACGTCACGATCAACTGCTTCGCACTGCGTTTGAAGCCCATCAGGGGCATGTGTTTAAGACTATGGGCGATGCCTTTTGCGTGGCCTTCGACAGCGCGCCCGAAGCGATCCAGGCGGTCTTGGATATACAGAAAGCGATCGGAGCAGAGCGGTGGGCGGAGGCGGTGGTGATCAAGGTTCGCTGCGGAATCCACACGGGTCCGGCGGAGCAACGGGATGACGACTATTTCGGGCCCACGCTCAACCGAATCGCGAGGCTACTCTCTAAGGCCCAAGGGGGAGAATCGCTCCTCAGTGCGGCTACGTTTGAACTGGTCCAGGATTTTCTGCCGAGCGATGCGTTCGTCGAGGAGCACGGCGAATTCACGTTGAAGGATCTCGAACGGCCGGAGCGGCTGTACCGACTCACGCAAAGAAAACCCATGGCAACCCCAGTCAAAGAAAAGATCCCCACCCTCGCCGTGTTGCCGATGGTCAACATGAGCCGCGACGAAGAGAACGAATACTTCGCCGATGGCCTCACTGAGGAAATCTTGAACGTTCTCGCGAAGAGCCCGAACCTGAGGGTGACCTCGCGGACCTCCGCATTTAGCTTCAAGGGCAAGGACATCGATCTTCCGACTATCGCGAAGAAGCTCAACGTGCGCAATGTGCTCGAAGGCAGCGTGCGCAAGGCCGGCAATCGGGTGCGCATCACCATGCAGCTTGTCGATGCTACGAGTGACGCGCATCTTTGGTCGGAGACGTACGACCGTGAGTTGGAAGACATCTTCGCAGTCCAAGACGAGATCGCGAAGGCGGTTGCGGCAAAGCTGGCTGTTTCGTTGGGGGCCGTTGCTGAAAGCGGTGAGGGAAAGCGCGGCACCACCAACCTCGAGGCTTACGACCACTTCCTGCGGGGCCGGGCCCTGCAATGGCAGCGGGGGCGGCTGGTTACGGAGGCATTTGAAGAGTTTCGATTGGCGCTTATTCTCGACCCAAACTATGCCGAAGCGCTCGGCTACATGGCGGACTCGTACCGCCTCATGGGGCTCTATAGCGTGTGGCCCCCGGCTCAGGTCATGCCCTACGCGCGGGCGGCTGCTGAAAGGGCGCTCGCACTCGATCCCAATTTGCCCGAGAACCACTCGTCGATGGCGGACCTTTTGCTGACCCTGGATCGGGATATTCAGGGCGCCGTTTGGCACTGGAGGAAGGCGATTGAGCTTTCTCCTTCGCACTCACGCGCGCGCTGCGAGTTCGCCCTTTGGGGCTTGTGGTCGGAATCCTGCCCACAGGAGGAAGCGCTTAAGCAGACCGCTCTTGCCCTTGAGATGGACCCTTTGAGTCCTTGGGTTCGCAGCATGCGGGCGATGACCTTAGCTTTGAACGGGCAGTTGGATGAAGGAATTGCTGAGACGCTGCGGGCTCTGGAAGTCGGCCCGAACATGATGGTTGCCTGGTGGATGCGGGTGGAGATTCTGCTCATGGCACGCAAATTCGACGAGGTTCTCAAGGTGGCGGAAGAGGCGCAGCGTATCGCGAGGCGCCATCCCTGGCTTGTGATGGGCACCGCTGCTGCTCATGCGGGAGTTGGAGATCGAGCGTCCGCGGCGAGAATTCACGCGGAACTCGTTCATCGGTCTGCGATCGAATACATTCAGCCCCTCTGTCTTGCCGCTACGGCCGCATCCGCCGGCCTTGACGAGGAAGCGGTCGCCCTGGCCCAGCAAGGCTATGAGGAGGGGGATTTCATCTTCTTTGGGACGGGCACGCTCGGCAGTTGGGAAAGTCTGCGCAGGCTAAAGGGCTATCAGGAGATGTGGACGGAACATCTTGCCTCTCTGAAGAAGGGCTTAGTGAGCGTTGAGCCTTGAGCGTTGAGGGGTGAGTGGATTTGGATTTCACGCATAATTCCTGTATGGACGTGGCGAGCGTGCGCTCAAAGGCAAACGAGCTCTCCGAGGAGCTCGCCGCGCTTGGGGTTAAGGCGCTCTCGGTGTTCGGCTCTGTCGCGACCGGCAAAGCGCGCGACGACAGCGATCTTGATCTTCTGGTCGAATTCCACGGCAGTGCAACCTTCGAAGCCTATATGGGCCTTAAGGAGCTACTGGAGTCCCAATTCGGAGTTCGAATAGACCTCGTGACTGTCCGCGCTCTAAAACCTCAACTGCGGGATCAAATCCTCAGCGAGGCGATCAAGGTTGCGTAGAGACCGGCTCTACCTGCTCGACATCGCAGAGGCGTGCCAGAAGATCGCCCGCTTCATCGACGGCAAGACGTTCGAAGAGTTCTCGCAAGACGAAATCTTGTTCGATGCTACGGTCCGAAATCTACAAAATATTGGCGAAGCCGTTCGTTGCGTCCCCGAGGACACCCGCACGATTCGCCCCGACATCGAATGGACCAGAATCGTCGGCCTAAGGCACCTGTTAGTCCATCAATATTTCGGAGTCGACGAGGAGATCGTGTGGGACTTGGCAGCCAACAAGTGCCCAGCCCTCCTCGCTGCAATCGAAGACATGCTCCAAAAATTGCCCGAAGTTTAGCGGATGAACCTCTGCGACCTCTGCGCCTCTGCGTGAAATCCGAAACAACTAAACGCTAGCCAAAATAAACCGAATGCCGTCCACTCCAGAGCCTCTGAAAGCAAACACCGTCCTCCAAGATCGGTTTGAGATTGTGGAGGTTTTGGGGCGGGGTGGGTTTGGGATCGTGTACCTCGCTCGGGATCGGAAGTTGGGGGACTTGGCGGTGGTTAAGGAACTCGCGCCGGGGAATACGATGCGGAGTGCGGATGGGGTGCTGGCTTTGGAGGCTTTGGGGAGCCATCAGGCGCATCATTTGCGGCAGCGGTTTTTGGAGGAAGCGAAGCTGCTCGGCAAGATGCATGTGAAGGGGATTCCGGGGGTGCGGGCGGCGTTTGGGGAGAATGGGACGGCTTACTATGTGATCGAGCATCTGCCGGAGGCGGCGAGTTTGGAGGAGATGCTGGCAAAGTCGGGGCGGTTGGATCCGAATGGGGCGATGGACATCCTTTATCAGCTCTTTGAGATCCTGGAGGTGCTGCACGCCAAGGGGATCTTGCATCGAGATATTAAGCCTTCCAACGTCCTCATCTCCTCGGCGGGCGAGGCGCATTTGATCGATTTTGGGTCGGCGCGGGAGTGGCATGCGGACCTGACGGTTCACCACACCGTGCTCTTCACGCCGGGGTATGCACCGTTGGAACAGCTCAGTCCGCGGGGGCGGCGGGGGCCGGCTACGGATATTTATGCGCTCTCGGCGACGGTGTATCACATGCTGACGGGCGGGCCGCCTCCAGATGCGGCTGAGCGGGCACATGGGGTGGAGCTGCCGGGGGTTCGGTCGATCCGGCCTGAGGTCGAGCGGCCGGTGGCGGAGGCGATCGAGAGCGGGCTGGCGATGCGGTACGAGGACCGGCCGCAGTCGATTCAGGATTTCCGGCATTTGCTGATGCAGGCGCCGACCCTGGGGGCCGAGGTGACTTTGGCGGCGCTGGACGACGTGCTCGTCCAGCTCAAGCAGTTCGGGTTCGACCGGCGCGCCTGTCCTTCCTGCGGCGGCGTGCTGGAGGAGCCGAAGCCGCTCAAGAAGCAGACCTGCCCGGTCTGCCGGCGGGGCCTCGTGAAGATGCGGGAGCTAGACGGCCGGGTGTGCCCGATCTGCCGGGCGGGGATGTTGCGGAAGATCGGCAACGTGGCCCCGCTGGCGTTTTGCCCCTGCTGCTCGGTGGGGGAACT
>JANYLD010000269.1 GCA_025363835.1 Armatimonadota bacterium | reverse complement strand
CGTACGAGATCGTGTGTTGGAGAAGGCTCCCGCACATATCTTGCGGCAGCTTGCCGTTGCGAATGGAATGAAGACGCTTCAGATGGACGCGGTTTCAAAGATTGTTATGGGCATCACCACGGTTGATGAAGTTCTCCGTGTGATCTACGCCTAAAGCAACCGACAATTTCACCAGGAATACAACACCAGAGCAAGGCTCAGGCCACGGAACACGGAATAACTCTGAAAGGGAAGGGACTCGTTAATGTCAGCGTTTAGTTGGAAAAAAGTCATCACGGATGAAGAGACCGCCGCAGCAGGTAACGGTGAAGGGCATGCCCTATTGACCGTCCAGGGCCACGTGGAGGCTGCAAAGTACGACCCCCAGTCGGTACATGACATCCAGATGGATGACAAGTACAAGGACAACGAGGAACTCGTCGCTCCGCCTCACGTTGCGGAAGACGCTCAACCAATCGCCGAAGTCCATATCGACGAGATCTTAAAGATGGCCGTCGACAGAAAAGCGAGCGACATCCATCTAACCACCGGCTTGCCACCCATGGTGCGTGTTGACGGTGAAATTCTCGCTCTGCCGTTCACGGTTATGGAGCAAATGGACACCCGCCGGTTGGTTTACGACGTCCTTAGCGACGAGCAGCTTTCCAAGTTTGAACAGACTCACGAGTTGGACTTTGCCTACTCGATGAAGGGCATTGGCCGGTTCCGATTTAACGCCTACAT
Organism: Armatimonadota bacterium; assembly: GCA_025363835.1. Lineage (GTDB taxonomy): Bacteria > Armatimonadota > Fimbriimonadia > Fimbriimonadales > Fimbriimonadaceae > JANYLD01. Next base: position 16,483 of record JANYLD010000269.1, on the reverse strand, counting down.
GCAGCGCAACTCCGTAGCTGCCGCTCTGCGTTCGATCCCTACCAAGATCCCATCTTTTGACTCCCTCGGCCTTCCGTCGATCATCCGAGAGCTGTCCAAGCGATCCTCCGGCCTCATCCTCGTCACCGGCCCTACCGGCTCTGGTAAGTCGACGACGATTGCGACCATGATCGATGACATCAACGACACGAGGGACGGCCACATCCTTACCATCGAGGACCCCATCGAGTATCTGCACCGCCATAAGAAGTGCATGGTCAACCAGCGTGAGCTTCACTCGGACACTTTCTCATTCCACAACGCTCTGAGAGCCGTTCTGCGAGAAGACCCCGACATCATCCTCGTGGGTGAGCTTCGAGACCTCGAAACCATTGAAGCCGCATTGACGCTTGCTGAAACCGGCCACCTTGTCTTTGGAACGCTCCATACGAGAAACGCTCCTGCCACCGTGGACCGAATCGTAGACGTCTTCCCGAGCGACCAGCAAGACCAGATCCGCGTTTTGCTTGGCAACACCTTGGAAGCAGTCGTCTCCCAGCAGCTTTGTCCGAAACTGGGTGGAGGCCGAATGGCCGCCATCGAGATCATGATCGGCGTCCCCGCCATCAAGAACCTCATCCGAGAAGGGAAGACCCACCAGATGTATTCGATCATCGAGACCAACACTCAGATTGGAATGCAAACGATGGACCGCAACCTATCTGACCACTACCGCAACGGCTCCGTCTCCTACGAGGAGTGCTTGATGCGAGCGGTGGACAAAGAGACGTTCTCTAGGATGGCTAAAGGCTTGTAGGCTTCGCTGTAAATCGTAAATCGTAAATCGTGGGAAATCGAAACCCACTTACATATATGTCCTAGAGGTCCTGTATGTCCTATTTCTGAGTCCGGCGATTTACGATTTACGATTTACGATTTACTCCCCCAAGTATCCTGTCAATGCATGGACGCCCTGCGTCAGCTACCGAAGATCGACGAACTAGCCAACAGCCCCGAGCTGGCGGGCTACGCCCCAAAACTGCGCGTCCAAGCCGCCAGAGCCGCCGTTGAATTCCTAAGAACCGAAATCAAATCAGGAAACGGTAAAGCCGTCACGCAGCCGCTCCAATTGGCCGCCCAACTGGCCGAGTCGATGACCGCGCCCTCCCTCAAACCCGTCATCAACCTAAGCGGAGTCATTCTCCACACCGGCCTAGGCCGAGCCCGCCTTGCCCCATCCGTTGCGGCGCAAGTCGCCGCCATAGCGGCCAACCATTCCGCAGTAGAACTCGACCTGGAGGAGGGACGCAGGGGCGATCGCCAAGGGCATGTTCGAGAGCTCCTCGCTCAACTCACGGGAGCAGAAGACGCCCTTGTGGTCAACAACGCCGCAGCCGGCGTCCTCCTCACCCTCACCGCCCTCTGCTTCGGCTCAGAAGTCATTCTCTCAAGGGGCCAAATGGTCGAGATCGGCGGCTCGTTCCGCATGCCGGACATTGTCCGCCAGAGCGGCTGCACATTGGTCGAAGTCGGCTGCACGAACAAGACTCGCCTCAGCGATTATCAAAAAGCCTTTTCCGAAGAAACGAGTGCCGTTCTCCGCTGCCACCCAAGTAACTTTAAGATCGTCGGTTTCACCGCAGAGCCATCGATCCGCGACCTGGCGGCCATCTGCAAAGACGAAGCTCTGATCCTGATCGACGACCAAGGGAGCGGCTGCCTCGTAGACCTCGCCAAGTACGGACTCCCAGACCAGCCAACTCTTCCCGCCAGCATCGCTGAAGGCGCGGACGTGGCCATCGCCAGCGGTGATAAGTTGCTCGGCGGCCCTCAAGCCGGGATCATCGTCGGCCGCAAAGACCTCATCACCGAGATCAAACAGCACCCACTCGCCCGATGCGTCCGCATCGATAAACTCAGCCTCGCCGCCTTGGAAGCAACTCTCAGGCTTTACACCGAGGGGAGGGAAGAGGAGATTCCCACGATCCGATCCATCAGCCGCCCTCTGGAAGACATCTCGAAAATGGCCAAGGCTCTCGCCAAGTCCTACAAGGGCGGTTCAGAGGTTGTTCTTGGGGAGACGGAAGTCGGCGGCGGCTCAGCTCCTGGAACCGGCCTGCCAACCTGGCGCGTCGGGCTCTCAACCCAAGACCCTGACCAACTGGCCAAAACTCTCCGTTCGTGCAACCCACCCATCATCGCCAGAATCGAAGACAATCAAGTCTGGCTAGACCCTCGCACACTTGAGCCGGAAGAATTGAAACTCGTCGTCAAGGTGCTCAGCAGCCTCTAATGCGAAAGCTCCCCGATCCCGAAGAGCGGAACGACCAGCTCCGGTCTTTCCTGGAAATCCTTGAAAAAAGAGTGCCGGGAGAGGCTGCCCACGCAGAACGTGTTGCCGTCTATGCGACCGCGACTGGCTTTGAAATGGGTGTCAAGGGGGAAAAGCTATTCCAGCTACGCTACGCGGCAACTTTGCACGACGTTGGCAAGACCTCGTTGGACCCCGGCCCACTTCTGAGGCTAGGACCACTTAGCAAGGCGGAGAGAAAGCAGATGCAAGCCCATGTAACTCTTGCGGAAGCCCTTGTGGACGCTATCGATTGGCTTCGTCCGTGCATCCCGGCAATAAGACATCACCATGAACGGTGGGATGGACAGGGCTATCCAGATGGACTTGAGGGTGAAAAGATCCCACTCGATGCAAGAATTATCGGCGTGGCAGAAGCCTACGACGCTATGACACTTCTGTCAACGTCAAAGGAGGGCCTTTCCGAAGACCAAGCAGTAGAGGAGCTCCTGCACGAGAGCGGCGGCCAATTCGATCCACTCGTCGTGCAGGCGTTCCTAAAAGTAAGGCCCGTGATTCAGCCCATCAGCGCTTAGCCGAGGAAGTCGGGACGACATTCATCCCTCATCCTTCATCCTTTAATCCGCGTCTTTGATGTCGCCCACGCCGCTCTTGTCCTTCTCAACCGTGGCCGGATGGCCCTTGTAGGATAGGTCGCCAACTCCGGAAACCTTCGCCTTTAGGTACTTGGAAGCGTAAACGTTTACGTCGCCCGCGCCGCTCAGGTCAACCGAGGCGTTCTCAGAATGGAGGTCATAGAGCTTCACATAGCCCGCGCCCTTCAAAGTGACGCTCAGCTTCTTCGCTTCGCCGGCCGCCGTAAGGTCGCCCGCGCCTCGCAGGTCGATGGCGAAATTGTCCTCGTGGATTCCCTGGATGTTGACATCGCCGGCGCCCTTGAGTGCAAAGGACTGCAGGTTGGGAGCTGTAATCGTAACCCTCAGCTTTTTGGAGGGGTGGACATTCTCCTTAGTGGAAAGAACGAGGGTTCCGTCGGTCACCTTGGTCTCGACTAACTTGATCAAATTGTCGTCGCCGCTAATCGCGACCGATTGCTTCGAGCCAAGCTTGACGTCCACGTCGTAAGCGCCCTGCATCTCGATCTTGTTAAATTTGGACACGTCCCGATTCTCTGAAGCCTGCTTCCCAGACCCATGCACGCCCGGCTCCATGTTCAAGTTCATATCCATGCAGCCCGCGCCGCCCATTACGCCGATCAATCCCAATAACTTCCACTTCATACTCACTACCTCTCGGTTAGAGTTACACGGATTTGCAATTGCAGAGTGCCTGGTGCGACCAATGGCCTAGCGTGTGGTTTGTGGTGGATGATGCGACTGAGTAATTGCTCGATTTGATCCTCAGGCGCGGGAAGCTATGGCGGACAAGCATGCCGATTGCCTGATTGTGGAAATTCATCCACCACAACAACACAACGGGCACAACGGTTCACAACGCTGGAGCGGTACCGAAGACCCACTTTGTGTGTCTTGGTGATTCTCCGTGTTCTTTGTGTTTCACATCCCGTCGGGCGTTGTGAATCGTTGTGCTCGTTGTGTCGTTGTGGTCATATCCGTGGCCCGATCTGACTGCTGTAAACTCACGACCCGCCACACGACGAAAAATATGACCCTTCAAGAAATGATCCGGCGCCTTGACGATTACTGGGCATCCAAAGGATGCGCCATCCTCCAGCCCTACGACGCGGAGGTCGGCGCCGGCACCATGCATCCGGCCACAACTCTTAAATCCCTCGGCCCGGATCCGTGGAACGTCGCCTATGTCCAGCCCTCGCGACGTCCGGCCGATGGCCGCTACACGCGCAACCCTCAGCGGAGCCAGCGCTACTACCAATACCAAGTCATTCTCAAGCCATCGCCCGACAACGTTGTTGACCTCTACATGGGCTCGCTGGATGCCTTGGGCTTCGATACAAGCAAGAACGACGCGCGGCTCGTTGAAGACGACTGGGAAGCGCCGTCATTGGGTGCTAGCGGTGTCGGTTGGGAAGTGTGGATCAACGGGGCCGAGATCAGTCAGTTCACGTTCTTCCAGCAAATGGGAGGAATCGAGTGCAACCCGGTCTGCGCTGAAATCACTTACGGGCCAGAAAGGCTGTGCCTTATGCTGGATGGCAACGCCTCCTTCTGGACCGATCTCCAATGGAACGAGTGGCTCAGCTACAAGGAGGTCAACTACGACCTCGAAATGCAAAACAACGTCTACAACTTCGAAGTCGCGGACACCGAGATGCTCTTCAAGCTGTTTGAGATGTACGAAGCCGAGTCCAAGCGCGTCATCGAGACGCCTGTTTTCTGGGACTACGAGCAGGGGATCCTTTCGAGCGCGGATCGTGGATCTCGGATCGCGGATCTGGAAATGCCAACTGCCGACCCGAGTTCCGACAGAACCGAGATCCAAACGCCTTTGGCCTTGATCTACCCCGCCTTCGACCTAGCCCTAAAATGCTCCCAAGTCTTCAACCTTCTCGACGCCCGAGGCGCCGTCGGAGTCACCGAGCGAGCCACCTACATCAACCGAATCCGAGCCAGAACGAGGGCCTGCTGCCTCAAGCACATGGAGCAGTACAAGGAGAAGAAGGGTGGCTGAGCATGAGCCCCTGGATCCAAATCTCAATAGAATCGGACGTTTGATTTATGACGCCGCCTTCGAGGTTCACCGTGCGCTCGGGCCGGGTTTATTGGAATCCACCTATAAAGCCTGCTTCGCAGCAGAGCTGGCTTCTCGAGGACTCTCCGCACGTTGCGAGGTTGCAGTACCGGTTGTCTACAAGGACACCCATTTGGAGACTGGTTATCGAATCGATATGCTCGTCGAGGAGCAAGTTATCTTAGAGCTCAAGGCGGTGGACGCTGTTCATCCAGTTTTCGAGGCCCAACTGCTTACGTATATGAAACTTAGCAATAGACGACTCGGATACCTGATCAACTTTAACGTTCCTCTAATGAAAGACGGCATTCGGCGTTACATTCTGTAGGCTGAATTCACCACAACGGCACAACGAGCACAACGGTTCACAACGTCGGATGGCTTTCGAATTTAAAATTGGGGCTGCAATGCTGAACTTGAATCGACAGCAAACTACGTTGTGAACCGTTGTGCCCGTTGTGCCGTTGTGGTGAATTCCCTAAAAGCCCAATGCCAAAACGCGACCAGTATTTAACCCAGCCGCTCCAACAATCCAGCCTTGACCCCCGGCCACTCGTCCGCCAAAATCGAATACATCACCGTATCCCTCACGAACCCGTCCCGCATCACCATGTGCTTCCGCAGAGTCCCCTCCAGCTTCGCCCCCAGCTTAGAAATCGCCGCTTGGCTCTGCAAATTTCGCCCGTCCGTCTTCAACTGCACCCGATGGCAGCCCAGCTTCTCAAATGCATGCTCTAGGAGTAGAAACTTGCACTCTGGATTCACGCGAGTCCCGCGCACCCCTTCCACGTACCAAGTCATCCCAATCTCCAAACCCCTATGAATAGGCCTGATATCCATATAAGTCGTGGACCCTATCACCTCGCCCGAAGCCTTGGAAATAACCGCGAAGGGAAGAACATTAGGCAGCGCCAGCATCTGGTTCAAATAAGCCGCGACATCCCCCGGCTCCAAAGAAATAGGAGCCGTCTCCGCGAAGAACTTGAAGGTCTCTAAATCCACACATGCCTGCAGCCCGGCCAAATGCTGCAACCCCAACGGCTCTAACCGCACGACCTGACCTTCCAAGACAACCGGCTTTACATCAAGCATCCGCAGAAGGTTACTGTCACCTCATGGCGACCCAGGCACAATGGCCAACCGACTCCGACCGTTTGTGTGACTTTGTGGTTCTTTGTGTTCTTTGTGTTAAGCCTATGAAGGGGAGGACAAAATCCTTCCTCAATCAAGCAATCGGCATCACTGTCCGCCATAGCTTCCCGCGACGGAGGATCAAAAATCGGGCAATGCAATTACCCTCGCTCAGAAACCACAGCGTAACGAGACATATCCCCTGATCCCACAGCCTTCACCAAAGCTTCGACGACCATGGGATCGAACTGCCTTCCGGCCTGCGATGTCAACTCCCTGACGGCGTCGCCGACTGGCCGCGGCAGCTTATAAGGACGGCTGCTCGTGATCGCATCGTAAGCATCGGCGGCCGCTACAATGCGCCCGGACAAGGGAATGTCCTCGCCTTTCAGTCCCTTTGGATACCCGGAGCCATCGTAATGCTCGTGATGGGTCGCCACGATCTCTTGGGCCATCAGCAGGACCCTCTCCGTGCAACCTTCCAAGATTCGGCTACCGATCTCGGTGTGCTCCTTCAAGATGTCGTACTCTCCCGGGGTCAGCGGTCCGGGCTTGTTTAGGATCGCATCGGGAACTCCGATCTTGCCCAAGTCGTGCAGCAATGCCGCGGACCGAATCGAGTCCACAAACCCTTGGTTTGCGCCTAATATCCCGGCCACCAAAGCGCTGAGTTCTCCCACCCGTTCCGTGTGCCGGCTCGTTTGGTCATCTCTAAACTCCGCCGCCAAGGCAAGCCGCTCAAATGTCTCTCGCTGGGCTCGCCTGAGCTCCTGAGTCCGCTCCAAGACTAATTCTTCGAGATGTTCCTTGTGCCGCTGTAACTGCAGAAAAAGCTGCCGGGTCCGTAAACAGTTTCTAGTCCGCAAAACCAGCTCCGTTAAGTCAAACTCCCGGCGCACAAAGTCGGCGACGCCCGCTTCCAAAGCCCGTTGCTTCACCTCTTCGGAGGCGTCTCCGGTTAGCATGATTACAGGAGGCAAGTCCTCTTCCGGCCCTAGCTCTTTCAGCCGCTCCAAAACATAAAACCCATCCACGGGCGGCAGCCGTAAATCTAGGAGAACCAAGTCCGGCTCAACGCTCTTGCAAACCTCAAGAGCTTGGAAGGGATCGGTGCAGGTCAACACCTCGTGGCACCCCGCCTTCTTCAAAGCCCGACCGACAACCATTAAGTTGTCATCGTCATCGTCAACAATCAGAACCCGTGCCGTCTGTAGTTCAATCCAAGCCATAAGTGCCTAGCGCCAAGCATTCAGACGAACAAAACCCCGCAAATTGATCGGCCCGGAACAATCTTCCCCCGAAACGGGGGAGTACGCGACTTGTCCGCCGTAGCCTTCAGGGCGAAGGAGGAAGGGGGATGGGGGCGGATACGGCAAGTCGACACTTTCGGGTCGGAAGCGAATCGATTGCTAAAAGGCTTGCTACCAGGCGAGCCCTGCGTGATGAACCCGCTTTGCTCGTTGCACCGTTGTGCTAAATATCCGGCCCGCGCAGCCGCAACGCCGGCCCCTCTCAGTCCGAGAGATGCGCTCCCATCATGTCCTCGTCTGCTTCCCGGTCAACGGGAAGCGCGCCAAGATAATAATCCAGCAGCCGAGCCCATCCGTAAAAGCATAAGCCCACCACCACGAACCCGACCGTTTGCCACCACCCGAATGGACCATTTAAAGAGATCGAGTGCTGAAAAAGAATCGCAGAGATTGCGGCCCCAAGGAGCGTCAAGCCCCCAACCAAGTTCGCCCGCTCAATATTCGAGGACCGCGAAAACGTCACGCCAAGCCCGAAGAGCCCAACGACGGCAATCCCCATCCACCCAAAGATCAAAGCCCAAGACTGAGATGCAGGGTCCACACCGTTATGGAGCACTATGACGAGGTGTAAGGTTCCACCAATGTAACATCGCCTTCCTAGGCGATGTTTCTCACTCCAAATCGAGGGTTCGCTCTCAATCTCACGCCATGGAGCGCCTAAACCGTCGCCAAAGCGTCATCTAAGTCCGCCATCAAATCATCAGCATTCTCGATCCCGACCGACACCCGCACCAAGTTGTCCAGAATCCCAATCTGCTTCCGCAAATCTGGCGGCACGGAAGCATGCGTCATGATCGCCGGATGCTCGATCAAGCTCTCCACGCCGCCAAGAGACTCCGCCAAAGTAAACAACTTCACCGTTGACAAGAACCGTCGGGTCTGCTCCAAGTCGCCCTTCAAGAAGAAGGTCATCATGCCGCCAAACCCGCGCATTTGGCAGCTAGCCAGCTTGTGCCCAGGATGAGACTCCAATCCGGGATACAAAACCCGCTCCACCTTAGGATGCTTCTCCAAAAATGAAGCCACCTTCATCGCGTTCAAACCGTGCCGCTCCATCCTAACCGCCAGCGTCTTGATTCCGCGGAGAACCAAGAAGGAGTCAAATGGCCCGGCCTGCGCGCCGATCGCATTCTGCAGAAACTTCAAGCGCTCGTACAGGGTGCGCGGCGCCTTAAAGGATGGGTCCATCCAGGTCCGACGAGGCGGCTTCAGCTCCCGATCTTTGATCACCAGGCATCCCATCACGACGTCGCTGTGACCGTTGATGTACTTCGTCATCGAATGCATGACGATGTCGGCGCCCAGCTCCAAAGGACTCTGGAAGAACGGCGACATAAACGTGTTGTCCACCACGCAAAGCGCCCCATGCTCCCGCGCGATTCCGCTGATTTTCCGAATATCCAGCACGTTAAGCATTGGATTGGTCGGAGTCTCAAACCAAACCAACTTGGTTTCCGGCTTCAAAGTCCGTCTGAACAGGTCCTCATCCGCGAGGTTGATAAAGTCGAACTTTAGGCCGCGGTAGGTGGCTACTTTCTCAAACAGCCTGTAAGTGCCGCCATAGAGATCATCCCCCGCTATGACATGGTCGCCCGTCTGAAAGAGGTTTAGAACGGCATCGGTGGAGGCCAATCCCGACGCAAAGCAAAGCGCATGGTCGCCGCCCTCCAACTCTGCCAACTGCTTCTGCAAAACAGCCCGAGTCGGATTATCCGTCCGCGAGTACTCATACCCCTTATGCTCCCCGGGTGCCGACTGCGCGTAGGTGCTCGTCGCATAGATCGGAGTCATCACCGCGCCGGTAAGCGGATCAGGCTCGACCCCCGCATGAATCACCTTGGTCTCGAAATGCTGATCTTTAGAGTTGCTCATATTTTTTTGGTAAGTAGTAAATGGTAAATGGTAAATGGTAAATGGCCGGACAGCTTCTTTCTAATTTGTCATCCTGAGCGAGTCCCCGAGTCGAAGGACCTGACTGCAAGTACCGACTGCCTCTGCTAACACACCCTCACTTCCACTCAGATCCTTCGACTCCCGGACTCGCTCAGGCTGACAAGATCATACGCAAAATCCAACTTCAAGAAGGCCTCTGTATGATAACGCTTCCACTGGGAGTGGTCCCAGCGGCCGGAGCCGGCTGTCCACCGCACAGCAACATCGCCAAGGTAAATGCGACCAGCGAGAGAAACACCCACTGCGCCCCTCCCACCAAGATCGTCATCCAACCTGCCTTCTTCAAGTCCTTAAAACCAGTCTGAAGTCCAACGCCCGCCATCCCGATCGCCAAGATCCAAACGTTGGCGTCGTTAATATGCCCAACGAGATCCTTCGACAGAAGCGGCTGTGACAACCCGAACATGGTCGAAGAATTCAAAAGAGCGAAAACTAAGAACAGAATTAGGAACCAAGGAAGCAGCGGCACCTTAGCCCTGCCGTCGCCGCTACCATTCTTCCTCATCCACCAAGCCAGATAAAACACGATCGGCGCCAGCATCGCAATGCGTACTAGCTTCACAACCGTTGCGACCTTTTCCATCCCCAGCGCCGCACCCGCCGCCACGACCTGAGCCGTCTCGTGCAAGCTGGCACCCGTCCAGACGCCATAGATGAAGGGGACCATGTGCAGTCCGCGCCCGAGGATCGGATAAAGCACGATCCCAAGCGTGCCGTAAAGGGTGATCACCCCAATCGACGCGGCAACATCCTGCTGCTCGGCCTTGACCGTCGTCTCCGCCGCCAAGATGGCAGAAGCTCCGCACACCGCGCCGCCAACGGCCAGAACAGGGGCAAGGCGGTCATTCAGCCCCATCGATTTGCCAAACCACCATCCAAAGGCCAGAGCTGCGCAGGTGCCTACGATGACTACGACTAAAGCAGGCGCCCCAATGGATATCAACTCTCCAATGCTCAATTTAAATCCAAGGAGAGCCACGCCCAACCTCAGAATCGGTTTCTGGGCCACAACGATGCCCGGCATCGCCCACTTGGGTGGAGGCAAGATGTTCTTCCAGAGCATGCCGAGGAGGATGACGAGCAGCATCGCCCCCAAGTGGAGTTGGTTCTTAACGTAGGGAACGTCCCCAAGCCTGATCGCGGCTGCGGTAATCGAGACGGCCAAGAGCAGGCCCGGAATCGGGGCCAGTAAGACGTCCTTTAAGGGCTTTGTTGGACCGCCCGAACCATCGACAATGGGCGGACCGTGGAGTTCAACTTGGGTTGGAGGCGTTCCAGCCTTCACGCGGTGTAGGTGAGCTCCCGATACTCTCGCTGGAATCCACCCTCGACTGGGTTGAAAATGTAGCAGTGGTCCAGCTCGCCGGCATAGACATGAATCGTTACCGCAGGCGTGTCATCCGGATTAGCGATCGTGTGATATTCGAAAGGAGGAATGAGAGCGCCCGCTTCGCCAGGCCCCGCCATGATCTCGATCTCGCGGTGAAATTTGACCAGCTCCGTATCCGGATCGCCTTCGAGCGAATAGGAAATGACCTGAATCCTTCCTCGATACACGCACTCCACGCACCAGTGTCCCGCGTGGTCATGCAAAGCCGTGCCTTGCCCCTTGTCCCAAACCATTGCCAGAACCGTATACCGGTCGTTGGGATCCTTATGCACGAGGCGTCGAGCATATCGTCCGTCCGCCGGGATCAAAAAGTGCGGATCGAGAAAATCCTCTCCGCTCCGTACGATGTCCTCGAGTGCCTGCTTGACCGACTGGCAACACCCCTTCTGCTCCTGGATCGTCACCGCCGCATCCAGCCGCCGGATCATCTCCTTCATCTTGCTCTCAGATTTGATTGCCATATTATTCTCAATCCCGCTCCCCTCCCTTGACGGGAGGGGCCGGTGGTGGGTGAACTCCATCGACGCCCTAACAACCTTGCCACAAGATTAATGCCACTCGAGGCTTAAACCTTAAGGCTCATCGCTATCCGCACTCTTATCTTACAACCCCGTGACTCCGCGTCCTCGGCGCCTTAGCGAGAAATACGGTTTCTCTTCCTTGCGAGCCCTATTTGCTCCGATCTCCTTAACGGAGACCTGAGATCCCGAGGTTACCGACCGACTGCTTGTGTTGAACGGGCGTAATGCTCCTTTCCAAAGGTGACGAGAATAGCTCTCGGGATCTGAGGGGTCGTGGTCTCTTAAGATGCAGCAGTTTAGGTCCCGACGTGAAAAAAATCCACCATCTGCCTTCATTTAAGGAGGGGGTAGAAATAGCACGCGCACTTTCGGTAAAGGCTCTGCCGTAGCCCCGTCGTCGAGTCCTTCTCCCCTTAGAAGTTCTGGCGCATACTGCTTGATCTCTGAGAAGGAAGTCGAGACAACTTGGCGGACTTGTGACGGATCGCGAATATCCAGATGTGGCTCGACCTTTCCCGGCCGTCCCATACGCTTTCCCAATATTCTCGTCACTGATTTGCAAAGTTGATCGTACATTGCCTCCTTGCTGCTAAGAAAAAGATCATATTCTGCTGCTGTCATGCATTGGGGAATTAGAAGTCTGTCGCGGGCCTCGTAAACGAAAAGGAGAACGACCTTGTCATTGCCGACGACTACCCGCTCGTGTCCGGCCGGGAACTCTGAACTCGCGATGAGGTGGAGGCCCAACCGCCCGCCTTCTTTCTCTATCGTTTGAGCTAGTGTTGTCATAACCTCGCTCGAATCCACTCTTCGATTGTATCAAGTTCCATTTGGTAAAACGGGCTCCGTTCCGAGCGACCAGGCGCGTAGCCATAGTCTAGAACTTGGTAGCCGTCATTTAACTTTTGGAGAAGCCACTCCTTGTTTCTGATCATGGTGTCTTCATGGTCAGTGAATGGCTCAAGGAACATCTCTGCCCCCATATCTGCCGCCTGCTCCCTGAAGCGGTCCATAGTCTCGCCTATTGCGATGAATTTTATCGCGTTCGTTGCCGTGGCGGGATTCAGCGATGCGCTCGTTAGCCTGGCCACCACAGCGGGGCCTGCGGCCAGAGCTACCGCGGCGACAAGCGCCGCATCAGCGACATAGCCGCAGCAGGTTGAAAATCCGCACCCGGGTGCATTGGCCATCGATGCGTCGCCATAGTGGCCGAAGGTCATTGCGCGGAGCAGGGCGGAGCTTCCGGAGGCCATGGCCTCGAGGTTCTGCCGGCCGCTGAATTGCATTCCATTGCCGTCCCACCATCCGGAGTCAGCTTCGCCACCCACGTAGGTGCCGTCTTCCTCCACTTTTTGCGAGATCAGACCCGAGGGGTCTTGGTTGCCGATTGGATTGTTGTCGCAGTAGTCGTACCAGTTGCTGCCAAAACCAGCCGGGTCGGGCGTCAAAAACCGCCCGATGGCCGGATCGTAATAGCGATTGCCGAGCAGCTTGAGGCCGGAGTCTTTGTCTTCTTCGTAGTTTCCAGACTCCCCATAGCCGTGAAGATATGAGAAGGTGATGCCGCTCTGCTGGTTGCCGAAGGCGTCCCAAGTGCGAGCGGCTAAGAGGTTGCCGCTCGAGTCGGTCATGTCCGTTAACGAGCCGAGTCCGTTGTCGTTGTACCAACGGTCTTGGCCACCGTAAGAGCGCTCCGAGACGCCAGGGCTGTAGCTGACGCCGCCGTCGTAGAGGACGTTGTCAGCGGGGGCAAGGCCGTCGTGGAGAAAGGTGCGAGTGCCTGAAGCGGCGTCTACTCGCTTGACTCGCGTGCCAAGGCCGTTGTAAGAAGAGCTGTTGGTGGAGGCGTTGGGATAAGTGATTCCTGTTACATGGCCGTCGTAGTCGTAAGTGAACGTGGTAGTCCCAGTCGAGGTCCCAACCGTCTTGGTCCGGCCCGCGTTGTCGTAGATGTAGGTTTTGTTGCCGCTCGGGCTCGTGATGCTTTGGAGCTTGTCCGCGTTATCGTACGTGTAGTTTTCAGTGAGGCCGTTCACCGTCCTCGTCAGACGGTGCCGTTGGCGTCGTATGTGTATCCAGCCGCATAAGTTGGCGAGGTCTCCGAAAGGAGCTGGCCGATGTTGTCATAGGTGTAAGCCGTCTGGACGCCGTCGACCGTTTTGGTGAGCATGTTCGAGGCGTTGTCGAGCCCGTAGGTTTCTGTTCTCAGCGTTGAAAGGTCCGGCTTTTTCTTAGTTACGGAGGCGAGACGGGACCTGGAGTCATAGCCGTAGACATTAAAGGTTCCGTTGCCCGCCGATTCTTGATAGAGCCTGCTGTCGTTGTCATACTGGAACCCGGTGGTCTGCCCGAACTGGTTGAGCAGGTATTGCAGCCGGCTGTCGGTGTCGTAGGTGAACGTCTGTGCGTTCGCATCGCCAACGCGTTGCTCGGTGTGCTCCCGGCCGTCCGTATCGTAAGTGTAATTGACCGTTCCTTGGGGAGTTGCAAGCTGCGTCACTTCCGAATCGTTGTCGTAAGTGATTGTCGAGGTCCCCATGGAGTCGACCATCTGATGCAGGCGATCGGCCGCATCAAACACGAACGAAGTGTTGGTTCCGGTTGGGTAATTGACATTGGTGCGGCGGCCCGCGTCGTCGTAGACATAATTGATCGCGCTGCCGTCTGGCTTTGTATATTTCGCCAGATTGCCGTTGGCGTCATAGTTGAACGTCATCAACTCGCTGTCGGGCAAGGTGACGGTGTAAAGCTGGCCGGTCGCGGTATGGGTGTAGTTCCGCGTGTAGCCGCGGCCGTTGACGCTGGAATAGAGCCAGCCATTGGAATCGAGGTTATAGTACTGACGCTGCCCCTTTGCGTCCGCAACCGACGTCAAGTTTCCGTCAACATCGTAGTAGAGACTTGCGGCGTGGTTGAGTTCATCAGTTACGGTCGTGACGTGGCCCGCCGGGTCAAGCGAGGCAGATACGGAAGAGCCATCGGGATGCGTGACGGTCGTGGCTCGCTCCCAACCGTCCAGGGTGTAAGTTTCCTGGTTTCCAAGCGGATCCTTTGCCCAAATCGCGTTTCCTAGAAGGTCGTATCCGACATGGCTGACATTGTTGAGCGGGTCAGTCACCGAATTTGCGTTGCCGTACGAATCGTGCCCAATCAGGTAGTAGTTGTTCTGCGCGTCTCTTGAGGATAGGAGCTGGCCGTATGAGTCGTACGCGTTGGTAACCACGGTCCTGTTAAGAGGATCGACGACGTTGATTAGGTTGCCGAGCAAGTCATAGTTGTATTGCGTGACATGGTTCAGCGCGTCAGTGGTCGTCGACATCTCGTTGAGCGCATTGTAGGTCAGAGTTGTGCTGTCGCCCAAAGGGTCCTGAAGGATTAAGGGGTTCCCGTTAGGGTCCCACGTTAGGTGCCAGACTTTTCCCCTCTTGTCCGTTACGGTTGCAACATTGTTGCCCCCATCATATGTCACCGACGAGCTGAATCCGGCTCCGTCAACTACGCTTGCAATTCGGCCGCTGGAATAGTTATACGTCGTGCTCTGGCCGGCGGGCAGAGTGACGGTGCAGGCGCTCGTCGTGTAGGCAAAAGTTTTAGTGTGCTGGCCGGGCGAGGTGGTCGTCTGAAGGCCGTGGGTTGTCGTGCCCGGCATCAATACATAGGTAAACGAAGCTGTGTTGCCGTCCGGCCTGCAGTCGATTTGGATGTTTCCGTTTCCGTCGTAGACGAAGGAGTACTGATACGTATGGCCGTTTACAGGTGGAAGCTGAATGGTCTGGAGCTGAAACAGTCCCGTGTATCCTAAAGTCCAAACCCGGCCAATCGGGTCGGTTATCGTGTGGAGCTGCCCGCTCTGCAAGTAGCCGAATGTCAGTGCTCGGCCAGTGGGGTCGGAGATCTTTGAGATGCCGGACGATCCCTGCGTTATGGTGACCGCGTTGCCGTTCCGGTCGACAATGGACGAGAGGCGGCCACTTGTGTCAAAGTTGTAGACTGTTTGATCCGGCTTGGTGATTTTGAAAGCGCCTCCTCCAAGGGCCACGAGCTTGTCGTGAATTCCGTTTGGCGGAGTGTATGTGCTGCCGTTTAATTTGTAGGGAATGACCGTTCCATCTCCCCAGCGCACAACCGTATAGCCGTTCTGGGCCGAAACGTGGGCTTCGTAGTTCATCGACCACCCGATCCCCATAACGGATTCCCAGCGTGGATTGCACGTTGCGGTAGAGCGTGAGGGAGATCCCGGTATCCCCCAGCGAGCGCCAACCGACGATAGGTACGTGGGTAATCATATTGCCGGTATCTGTATTCACATCCTCATTCTTCTGCGCGTACACTAGAGGCTCCCAGGGAAAGTTTGTTCCGCCTCCACCGTCGGGGTTGACCGCGGGCACCACGACTGGATTAAGGCTTGCCTGAGCGCCGACTTGGCTCGGCGTTGCGCCCCACTGCAAAGAGGCCGCCCGTAGGGCAAGGAGAGATTCGTCGTTCCAAATTCCGCCTCGATAGATCGGATCCCTGGCTGGGACTCGGCCCAAGATAAACGGGCCCCGGAACGCTGGAGTAGCCTGGAGGCGACGTTGGCTGCATCGCCTGGGTCAAGGCTTTGCCGAGATCCGCCGTCATCGCGCTCATCCCCGCTGACGCAGAGCTAATGAGCAGGGTGGTGGCGATCAGGACGCTAAGGACGCGGCCGACTGTTTGCTGCAGGAAACGACGCATGGTAGGCATTGTAGCGGACTAATTGCCAGGATGCCAAGCGGGTTTCTTAAGTTTTTGTTACCAACTGTTTTTAACAGGTGCCATCTTGTAATCTCTGCGGCCGTTGCAGGATGCTATCGATTCTCCAGATAGCGCTACGTCGCATAGTCAGGCTGAAGATGGATTTGGCTGAGGACCCGAATGTTGAGCTAAATCTAGCATTCCTCAGGCTGAGAGCCCGATCGTTTCAAGACCCTTCTGAAGAAAATCCGTTTTCCTTCATCCAAGCCGGCGACAAGAACTTGCTGAGGTAGTTCCGAACCGAGTCCGCAAGGATGATGACGATCCGCTCGCCTCCTTTGCACTCTTTTGCGATCTCCAGAGCCGCATAGAGCACCGAACCGGAAGAGCCACCCACGAGCAACCCTTCTTCCCGAATCAACTGCAAAGCCAGTTGCAACGATGGCCCGTCGGTGGTCTTGAT
>JANYLD010000268.1 GCA_025363835.1 Armatimonadota bacterium | reverse complement strand
CCGACATGCAGACAAAGCTACAAGGAAACTAGCAACCTACTAATCTCAGGATTTCGTCGGGCTAAAGCCCTCGGTTAAAGCGGCGCTAAAGACACCGCACTCCATAGATTGATCCCGCTTTTTCCAAACGGATGTAGGATGACAATGTGGTCAGAGCTCTCGCGTTTATTGCATTGTTGGTCTCAGCTCACATCGGCCTTGCTGATGACGGCTACACGTCGACGACGAGCGGAGCCCTCAACTACGGCAAGAATAAGCAAGTCCAAATGGTCAGCGAACGCGTCCTCATCACGCTAAGAGACGATGATGCGTCCATTGACGCCACCTTCCATTTCACAAACCACGGTCTCGCAACAGTGGCGAAGATGGGCTTTCCCGATGAGGCGGATCACGGTGAAGTCGTTAAAGGTTTCAGGTCAGAAGTAGATGGCCATCGTGTCAAGGCAAGACGCGTAGTCCTTAGCCCCCCACCCGCTGATAACGACTACTTCGAAGGCGTTTGGCTAAAAGAGTGCCCTTCGCACCAGGGCAGACCCGAACCGTCCGAGTGCGCTACAGTGCGCCCAACAGCTTTCTGGAAAGCCGCACCATGTGGCAGGAATACATCCTCACTACGGGCGCCACCTGGGCCGGGTCTATCGAGAAGTGCGACCTCCTAATCGACTATTCCCACGTTCATTCCACCTACGGGATCCTTCCCCAATTAGAGAATTCCGAAGGATTCAGGACGGCTTTTGACGGCCAGAAAGCCGGCCTGCACCCAGCTGTGTGGCAACATATCGCGTCCAACCAAATCGCGACGGTCCTAACGGACGTGAAACCCGATTTCAATCTCTGCGCGCACATCATTCCAGGCTTCTGGAAATTCAAGGTCAACGGAAAAGAAATTCCAGCATCAGATGCCTTGTATCACATGGCCGGATCATGGCCAATCCTAAGAGGCTCGGAGGTTCTTGTGAACGAGTTCGGAGCTAATTTCCTCCTAGGCGATGAATGGGACAGAGAAAACAAAGCTTCAGGTTCGAAGAGCCCGATGCCGGCCTTTGGACGGAACGACAATGGCATCGTAAAGGGTGGATTTAAAATTCCAAACAGCAAGCTCATTCCTCTCCCGCACAAGCCGGTTACCCTCAAAGCCGGCTACGAGAAAGAACCGGTCGTATTTGTCTATCTGAGCGATATCGTCCGCGGCATGGGCGGCACCTATCAATTCGATCCCAAGACAAGATTTGCCTTGATCGACTTTCCGAAAGGAACTCAATCTAGAAGCATGAAGCCAGTAAACAGAACTCCTGATAGCAACGTCTCTGAAAATGATGAAGGTGCCGAAACTCATTGCCGGATGCTTGCTCGCTCTCCCATGCGCCTGCTTCAGCGATGACGGCTATCTCGCCACAACCGGCTCAGCGTTGAACTACGGGAGAAGCAAGCAGATTCAAATGGTGAGCGAAAAGGTCGTGGTTCGCCTTCGCTTCAGCGACGCAAAGGTCAGCGCTACTTTTCATTTCAAGAACCTTGGCGGCCCCACAACGGTTCTGATGGGCTTTCCAGAAAATGGATCCCGATCGACGCCTTCTCTTCATGACTTTAAATCTGAAGTCGACGGCCCCTACGCTTCAGTTAAGCGAATCTATTTGTCTCATGATTCCGAAGACCACAAAGCAGTTTGGATAAAGAAGGTTTCCTTTGCACGCGGCCAATCGCGCACGGTCCGTGTGAGTTATCGATCGGACAACAGCTTTCTAGATACTGGGTCCAACTGGCAAGTTTATGTTCTAACCACGGGAGCTACTTGGGCCGGCAACATTGAAAAGTGCCAACTCGAACTGGACGGTTCTGCTTTACGAAACCGATACGGATTCGTGCCCTTACTGAAACGCAAAGCAAATGGACTCTATAAGGTCTCAAGTGGTCCCCAAGCGCAACTGCTACAGAGAAGATGGACCGAGATTAAGTCCAATGTTTTCGCCACAACCCTCACCAACATCAAGCCTGACTTCGACCTCGAAGCGGAGATTCTTGGCGGTTTTTGGAGGTTCAAGATCAATGGCACGTCAGTTCCCTTAGGCTATGCAATCAATTGGGCTGAGCCGGTATGGCCGCGACTCGTCCAAGGCAATGTTCTGGTTCCAACCGGCGATGGTGGACTAGGTTGTATTTTCGGCGACGAAGACCCAAAGAAGAATGACGAGGCTCATGGGCACTTCAGCTACTGGTCGAATCCAATCCTCCCGGCCCGACCGGTGGACAGTCCTAGGACCAAGAAGATCATGTCCTTTGCGCTACGAGACGGAAAGATCGTAAATGTGCCCTATAAGAACGTCTGGCTTCACGAAGGACTTGAGAACCAACATGTGGATATGCTCGACCTCGCGGACGCAGTGAAAGCCTTAGGCGGCAATTACCGATTTGACAAGCAAAGCGGCTACGTCCTAATAGAATTCCCCCGAGTCCTGACGGGTCATCCTAAGCGGAATCCCATCCTCCTCTCAAGAAGGATGGGACGTGCAATACTGTAAAATGGACGTAACAAATCTCCGAAGGTCAACGCTCAACGCACAAACGCCTAACGCCTAACGCCTAACGCCTAACGCCTAACGCCTAACGCCTAACGCCTAACGCCAGCCTCACTTCTCACCAATGGTGGCCGAGTCATAGAACGCGTCGATGTCCTTGTGCAGCTTCTCACGGCAGGACTGGTCGATGTAGACCATGTGTCCGGACGGATAGTAACTCCACGAGATTCGTGAGAGCTGCGACGGGCCCAGGTCCATATGATTAACCGTATAGTGCGTGCCCCACTGCGGACAGGCAAGGTCGTAATAGCCGCAGACAAACAACATCTTCATGTGGGTGTTCTGGACCAGCGCTTGGCGGAGGCTCTCGCTTGTGTCGGCGTAGCCCTGGCGGGTGCCAAAATCCCATCGTCCGCCGCCGTAATTGTTCATCCGGTATCGATCGTCGCTCTCAAAGTTGAGCTCGCGCTCCAGATAGTCGTTCGTCATAGAGTTGAAAACCGGAGTGATCTCGGAGTCCGACGGGTCGTAGTCCGTGCTGTCGCCAACCTCTCGAGCATCCTGGCCGACAAAACGCGCGTCGTAACGGCCGATCGTTTTGCCCTGATCTCGAAGAAGCTCCTTAAAGAACTCGCCGTCATCAATTCTGAGGTGGCTGTTCATACAGAACGTCTCGCTCAGTCCGGTCAGGCTGGAAAGCTTTGCAGCGACCGCCTTCGTCTCCGCCGGGGTCAATGAACCTCCCGCCATGAGAGCGTGCGAATATTCTCCGTCGCAGAACTTCTCCGACGCTGCGACCGCGTCCTCAACCGTTGCAAACCGGTTGCCTAGCTTTTTGTGGTACCAAGCAACCGCCGTCATGGAAGGAAGGAACCCAATGAAAGGAGCGTCGTTGCCCCGTCCAGAAGACAGGACTCCGTAGTTCATAACCCCGGAGATAATGACCGCCCCGTTCAGAGCTATGCCGTTATTCAGAAGGTAGCCGGCAAGGCCCGCCGTGCGAATGCCGCCATAGCTCTCACCCGCCAGGAACACAGGCGAGCCAAAACGATGATTCTTAGCAAGATACTCCCGGATAAATTCGCCGAAGGCGACCAAATCGCCCTGAACACCATAGAACTTGGCGCCGAACTCCGGTTTCGCGAGCCGGCTGTAGCCCGTGCCCATCGCATCGATCATGACCACGTCCGTCTTGTCCAGCCACGTTTCCTGGTTGTCGGTGACTCGGAAGGGCGGGGCCGGCATGGTGCCGTCCTTGTTTAAAACGATGCGGCGCGGTCCAAGACAGCCCATATGCAAATACAAAGAAGCCGATCCCGGTCCGCCGTTGTAAGCAAAGGTCACCGGCCGCGTTCCAGCGTCGGCGCCGTCCTTGGTGTAGGCCACAAAGAACAGCTTGCCCTCGACCTCACCGTTGTCATCCCGTATGGGAAGAGTGCCCGCGGTGGCCGTGTAATTGAGCGGCGTACCGTGGAAGTCCATGGAATGTTTGGTGACAACGATGTCGGAAGCCGATGGCGGCGCAGGAGAAGGCGTGGGGGTGGAGGTGACCGTGGCCGTCACAGTTGTCTGCGGTGGTTGGCCCTGCGGCCGCCTTTGACCCATCGCCACGGACGCAACGAGGATTGTAGAGATCATAAGGAAAGATTTCATATCGGGGTACGACCACTGTACCAAAACCGACCGGCTGATCGTATCCTTTCTCGCTGCCCGAGACTAGAGCTCCGACACGTGCGCAACGTAGAGTCCCGCCAAGCAAGCGGCAATCTCCAAAACGATCCGAACCGGCTCAACGACAAAGAACATGGAGCAGGTGGCAATCACCGCCAAACAGTAGATGGTTCCGATGAAACAAAGGAAGTTGTACTTCGCCATGCTCCTTTGGGGGTCCTTGAATAGACGCGTCTCAAAAAAAAGATCATGCAGATCCAGATAACGGCTTCCGGGATCGGGAATCCCATTGTTTCCCAAGACCAATCCACACCAACGATATTACGCTCTCGACGCCTCTTTCTCATCCATCCCTTATCCCTCATCCTTCATCCTTCCCCAACGATCTGCCACAATTAGCCCTCGGAATGCCAGACACCGTACTCGTCCTCGGCTCAGGGCCAATCCGTATCGGACAAGGGATCGAGTTCGACTATTCCTGCGTCCACTGCGTCTGGGCTTTGCGCGAGCTCGGCTACCGCGCGATCATCGTCAACAACAACCCCGAAACGGTGTCCACCGACTTCGACACGGGCGACGGTCTTTACTTCGAGCCGGTCACCGTTGACGACGTCATTCGAGTCGTCCGCCACGAAAACCCCATCGGCGTTGTTTGCCAGTTCGGCGGCCAAACCGCCATCAACCTCGCCGAGCCTTTGGCGAGTGCGGGGGTCAAAGTTTTAGGAACCTCGCCAGAGTCCATCGCGATGGCAGAAGACCGAGAGCAGTTTGATGCCCTCCTAGAAAGGCTCAGCATCCCCCGCCCCCGCGGCAAAGCTGTCCGGTCGCTGGAGCAAGCGGTCGTTGTGGCCGCCGAAGTCGGCTACCCCGTCCTCGTCCGTCCCAGTTTCGTCCTCGGCGGCCGTGCCATGGAGATCGTTTACGACGAAGAGCAACTCCGCGGTTTCTACGGCGAAGCCGAAGAAGCCAACCCCGGCCAGCCCGTCCTCGTCGATAAATATCTGCTCGGCGTTGAAGCGGAAGTCGACGTCATCTCCGACGGAGAAGACACCCTCGTCCCCGGCATCATGGAACATATCGAGAGAGCAGGCGTTCACTCCGGCGACTCCATGGCCGTTTACCCGCCAGTTGATTTAGACGATTACGTGCAGACTCAGATGGTTGTCTATGCCTGCAATATCGCCAAGGCGCTCGGGGTCAAGGGGCTCATGAACATTCAATTCGTCATCGTCCCAAAAGAGCCCGGAGATTCGAGTGTTCACCAGGACATTCACAACGTTGTTTACGTCTTGGAAGTCAATCCGAGAGCCAGTCGGACCGTGCCTTACTTGAGCAAAGTGACGGGCATCCCAATGGTCGATTTAGCGACCAAGTGCATGATGGGCGAAAAGCTGAAGTCGATGGGATACTACAGTGGCCTCTGGATACTCTCCAACAATGTAAAGCCGTTTGACAGCGAACATTTGGGTAGGACATACGCGCCTAAGGCGCTTGGATGGATACAGAATGCTGCCCACTTGCCTCCAGATTTTAAGCCAGAAACGGATCTAGTCCAATACGATTTGGTGGAACATGCAGAGAAGCCTATCCTCTACGCAGTCAAGGCCCCTGTTTTCAGCTTCCAAAAACTTAGCCGCGTCGAGCCAAGTCTCGGCCCGGAAATGAAATCCACGGGCGAGATTCTCGGAATCGACAACACCTACGAAGGCGCCATCTACAAAGCCCTCGTTGCCAGCGGCATCACCTTCAAAGGAGACGGCCTCGTCCTCATCACGGTCCGAGACGAAGACAAGCCCAAAGCGGTCAACATAGCTCGCGAACTCCACAAGTCCGGCAAGAAACTCGCCGCCACCAAAGGCACCTGCGAGGCCTTCACCCAGGCCGGCATCCCCTGCCAAGAAGTCCAAAGAATCAGCCAAGGCAGCCCCCACATCCTCGACCTCATCCTCTCCGGCCAAGTCAGTCTCATGATCAACACGCCGAGCCAAGACAAGGTCACCGAGCTAGAAGCCGCCCGCATCCGCCGAGGCTGCATAGAAACCGGAATCCCCTGCGTCACCAGCATCGACACCGCCGGCGCCATCATCCGAGCCCTAGACGTCTTCGCCGACCCAAGCAAGGCGACGTGCCTGAGACTTGAAGAATATTTCACTCCTGCTTAAGAGCCTTCTACTATATGGAGTGCGGCGTCTTTAGCGCCGCTTTTGCCGAGGGCTTTAGCCCGGCAAGCCTCGTAAGCCACGTCGGTCTCGGCTCTATTTCCGAATTGCGAGAATTTGTCG
>JANYLD010000219.1 GCA_025363835.1 Armatimonadota bacterium | reverse complement strand
ACAGGGCGCTCCTTGAGTAGGTGTGCAGAGAAGAGTGGCTCGGGCTGCTTCAAGTTCTCGGGATCGTTGCAGTACCAAAGCTCGCCTTCAGACCGCTTGGCGATCGGCAGGTTCTTGAGCGAAACATGCACGTTTCCTTCCTTGGCAAAACTATGCGGCGCCTCAACCGAGACCTTTACATCTAACCCCTCGTTGCTTCCCGTGTCCAGCTTGCTTTGATTGTCGATATGGAAGGTGATATTGGCCCCGGGCGCGGTTCTCAGTTGCGTTCGAATCGCGCCTTCGACCGCGCCCTGAACAATATCCTCGCTGGCTGGGAACCCGGTCACACTGGCTGAGACCGTTTGAGGAAGACTCGTCGCGTACGGCCAGACCTCGACATTGACGGTCGCTGTTGCGTTGCCGGCGGTGATGGTGAGCGCCGCTTGGCCCTGGGTAAGTCCCTGGATGACCAGCCCGTCGCTCGTTTTTTGAGCCTTGGCCACCTGGAAGCTGGAGCTCATGATTGTTGCGGCGAAGGCTTTGCTCCCGACCAGCTTGACGGTCCGGGTCTCTCCAATTGGGACGCGGACGATGCCTTCGGGCACTTTCAAAGCAGGGAGTGCGAGCGCATCCCTAAGAGCGCCATACCAAGAAGAGGCCAAGGCTCCAACGCTCGTACCTGCCGCATTTGCGTCAGCGCTGGTCACGTCCGTAAGCAGGACTGAACCTCGGAAAAGCTCTCGCTGGTCGCCATCGCCGCTCATGGTGATGGGGCCCGTCGTGCCTTGAATGCGTTGGACAACGAGGGACGCCCGTGTCTCTGCGGAAGCGCCAGAATAGTCCGTTTTGAACTGAAGAACTCGCACTTCGTTGACGATAACCGTCGCGCCATCCGTCCGTACAGGCCCAGACTGTGCGTAGCCAAGCACCGCGATCATCATGATCACGGCGGCCAATGCAAGCCGCAATACCCTCATCCCTGAACCTAGAAGGTTACCTCCATCCACTACAACATTCGGCTTACGCCGTCATTTCGAGACGCCTGAGAGTCCGGTCCTGTTTCATTGATGGCGTCTTCTTACCGCGGATGCGGAGCCGTTCAGACGAGTCTTAGCGAACTCGGAACTCGGAGCGCGGAGCTCGGAAATCCGGGAGTCATGGGCAAGTCTAGAGTTCCGAGATCCGAGATCCGAGTTACTTTATAAACCGTCCCCACTCTGGGCTAGGGTTCTCATAGGTCTCAAAAGGATCAGGCATCTCGATGTAGGTGTGTCTGTCTAAGGCCACCCCATTCCAATCGAACAGATAAAACTTGGTCCCCTTACGCGCCAAAACCTGCTCCACGAGCTTTGACCGACCTTTGGCCCGCGTGTCCTGGGGCGGGTCGGTCATGGCGGTGATGATGTCCACGTCGTCAAGAATTCTGGTTGTATCGCCCATCTCCTGGTAAGCGTAAAAAAGGCTCTTCTCCGGATCGACGTTGTGATACTCGAGGTCAACCGAGTGGAGAGCGTCGGCGGTCCAATCCAGATTCTCCTCGGCCATGTATTGCTCCACAATCTTCCGCTTCGCAACCCAGTCCACCCGGTCTCCCATCGCCATCGGATCCTTCTCCAGACCATCGAGGACGGACTCCCATTCCCCCAGCACCCAATCAGTCTGTTTGCTCTCGCCTTTGTAAGCCTGGGCAGCATTTAGGTAGATGCGTTGAAGGTCCACCGATCGGATCGTCGATCCGTCGGACATCTCGACCATCCACTGATAGGTCTGGTCGCGGCTCACATCTCGCAGAGCAAGCAGCGGTTGCTGCAATGTCGTTTCCTCGGGAATCAGATGGTCTTCGAGCAAGCGCAAGACAAGCACGGTGGCACCTACCTTCAGAGCGTATGCGTACTCGTTCTGATTCGATTCGCCAAACAGCAGATGCAGCCTGGTCATCCCCTCGT
This sequence comes from Armatimonadota bacterium, assembly GCA_025363835.1. Taxonomy (GTDB): domain Bacteria; phylum Armatimonadota; class Fimbriimonadia; order Fimbriimonadales; family Fimbriimonadaceae; genus JANYLD01. The sequence continues at coordinate 3,737 of JANYLD010000219.1, read as the reverse complement.
GAGAATAGAAATGCTCCCACTTGGGGTTAATAAGCGCCCGGTTAAATCGGACACGGGAGGCGATGGTCTTGATGATGTGGTCGGCGCGCTGACTGAGCTGGAAAGGGACCGATTGATCGGGCTCCACAGAGTATACGTGGGATACCCAAATGAAGTCCACCGGATTGTCCATGACGTCCTGATAGCTCGGACGTAGCCCACTCGCGGTCAGCGCGTGCCCACCCACCCTTCCCACTCCGGCAAAAATCTGCCGGGTGACGAGAAACGGATAGAGAAGCTGCACGGACGAATTCAGAAAGTCGTCGGCGGCTCGCATAAGGTAGTTCTCATGACACCCGAACGTGTGGCCGCCAAAGTGATCCACGGAGTTGTTGTAGACGTTGACGCCGTCCTGGAAATCAAGCTCCTTGATCGCCCTCACAATATGCCTCTGGCCGGCTCGGTCGTTAGCAACGAGATCCTTCAAAGACCGGCACTCTGCCGTGGCGTACTCAAGGTGAGAGCCAACTGCGTCGATATACAAGCGGGCGCCATTCATCAAGAATCCGCCTGACTGGGCAGGCTCAAACACGTCGTCTCGAGCGTGTAAATCAATGGCGCCCAGACGCAACTCGTGGAAGACGTAATCTTTGATCATCTCCACAGCCATCTCCGGACTGCCGAGCAAATCATCGGTTATCAGGCAGCCGAATTCCGTCTCGACCCCAAAAATGCGCTCTCCCTTTTTCTTCGCCACGAGTTGTTCCTATCATACGGACGAAAAATCTGCGTGCTCGGTGTTGTGAATTGGGAAAGCTTTAAGCCTTGAGCCTTGAGCGTTAAGAAAGGAGGCGCGCAAAGCACAGGGTTGAGCAATCTCACAGGTTTTGATCCTGAAGACCCGAGGCTCAAGGCTCAAGGCTTCCTCCTTCTTTACAGTCCGTTAACATTGTTTGCAGGCGCATTAGCGTCAGAATAGGTGAGGCGTTACTCATGAGCCAGGCTGCGTCCCTAGACGCTATTCCCCAAATGACGTCCCCGACTGTCGAACCGGTTGCCCCCGCGACAGAAACCAAGATCTCCGCGAAGAACGTGGAGTTTTTTTACGGCGCAACCCGCGCCCTCAAGGGCATCAGCATTGATATGCCGGCGAACCGGGTGACCGCATTGATCGGGCCAAGTGGCTGCGGTAAGTCCACCTTTCTCCGCTGCATCAATCGGATGAACGACCTCATTGAGAACACCACCGTCAAGGGCACCTTGCTCGTTGATGGTCAAGATGTTAATGGTCCGGGGGTCGACACGGTTGAGCTAAGAAAACGAATCGGCATGGTCTTCCAGAAGCCAAACCCCTTCCCCGCTTCCATCTTTGACAACGTCTGTTACGGCCCTCGAATTCATGGTGTTCGGAAGAAGTCCGAACTGGAAGAGGTCGTGGAGACTAGTCTGAAGAAAGCAGCCCTTTGGGAAGAGGTGAAGGACAAGCTGCGCCACAGCGCCCTTGCTCTCTCCGGCGGCCAGCAGCAACGCCTCTGCATAGCCCGCACCATCGCAGTCGGTCCCGAGATCATTCTGATGGACGAGCCTTGCTCCGCCTTGGACCCTATTGCCACGGCCAAGATTGAGGACCTGATTTATGAACTGCGCCAGCAATTCACGATCGTCCTCGTCACGCACAACATGCAGCAGGCTCAGCGCGCGAGTGACTTCACCGCCTTCTTCATGATGGGTGAAATCGTGGAAGTGAACGCAACCCAAGACCTGTTCATGCTCCCCAGGAAGCGCGAGACTGAAGACTACATCTCCGGCCGCTTCGGTTGATTCAATTTTGGATTGCGTTTAGAATAACTCCGGTCCCATCGGCTTGTCGACAACGACGATGCGGCTGCCGTGGTGGAAGTCCGGAGGTAAGCCATCTTCGTCTAGCTTGGCTCCCGGGCAAAATGCGAGATAAGGCTTGGGCGGCGGGAGGATGCCTTGCTGAATGTAGCGGTGCGTGTACTGCTCGCCGGGTTTGGCCACCCAATCCTGCGCGCTTTCAGGATTGAGGAAATAAACCGGGTCCATGGGCTCCCAGCCCTCCATCTCGTACCGCTCCAACCAAGCCGCCACCAACACGCCACCCTTTAGCTCGTGAACGATGCGATAAAAGGGCGTCAGAAGCCAAAGGAGGCCAAAGGCAGCCTGGGCGGGCTCCTCGTAGTGCGTGTGCCACCGCTCCGCGGAGACCATGGCATCCTCTCCCACGTTGTAAATGGTGATCTCAAAGCCGTCTTCATCCTCCGGCTTGACAACGAGAGAAGTTTCTGCGCGATCGATCTTAATGGGCGCGCCCTTGTATCTGGCCAATAGGTCAGCGGCCATCTGGATCGCGTCGGAACCAGTTTGGGACATCGGCCTAGTTTACGGTCTTGGCCAACTTTGGTCGACATTCTTGACCGCGGCAAGACGGACTCGTAGTTGCCAGCGGTGTCATCTGCGCGGCAGGCGGCAAGCTGGGCGTGCTCTACGTCCGTCCCGAGACAACCGTCCAAAGCTAAGCCATTTGGGGCGTCACTTCTGTAACCCGGAACGCGTGGAGGCCGCCCTGGGCTGGGAAATAGGCATGGTAGTGGATGGCGAGGACAAAGTAGTAGAGGGGCGCGGTGAACACCACGCCGACGCCGCAGGCCAAAACGCCCGCAAATGCAATCGCCGTCATCACGAAGGCCAACAGCCACATCGGGGCCCAGTCGCGCTTGAGAGCGAAGAAGCTCATTCGAATCGCCTCGACAGGCCCTGTGTGCTGATCCATCATTATCTGGGGAACGAAGGCGAGGAGGCCAACAGCCAACATCCCAGGCACGATCAAGAATAGGCATCCGCCCGCTTCCAGAGTTAGGACAAGAATCGCAGCGGCAAACATCGCAAAGAAAGGCTTAAACCCTGCAAAGACCTGCCAGACCGAAAGCTTTTCGCCACGCAGCCGCTTGATGCACAAGGAGAAATAGCCTGCGCCCAGGTAGAAGGAGATGACGCGAGAACTGACAAACTGTGCCAGGCCCCAACCCCAGAAGCCCGGGCTTGAGAAGTCGTAGGGAATCCAAATGCTCTTGCCGTTCATGGGAAGAAGGGCTTCCATCGGAATTTGGACGGCATAGTAGGACACGACGCTTAGCACCACCAAGATGAGCGATGCAACGGCATAGACCCCAAAGTCCTGCTGAATCAATTCCCACGCTTGCCTGATGGCGGCAAATTGGATGGTCGGAGGACCAGGCGGAATAGGCCCTTCGTTTGAAGGCTGGAAGCGCGGGTAGTTGGATTCCTCGGCCAGCCCGAAGGATGTCGCATTGATTCTCGGCGAAAGAGCCTCCCCCTGTGCTGGAGTATCGGGCTCAGGGGTGGGTTCGCTCGACGGCGTTGGATTTTCCGGGTTCGGAAAAGGGCCGGATTCCATATCTTCTAGCCGATTGCGGGCCGTTGGCGCCGCGCCACTTCGGAAACTCGTGACTCGAGTGTCTTAATTCGGCGTCCCATCCGCTTAGCAATGGCCTTAGGATCGTCATCAAACCGAATGCGCCGGGCTCGCTCTGCGACGATTACGACGCAGCCTCCAATAAAAATGCCTAGAAGTAGGTTGGCGGTCGCTCGGCTCACCATGAAAGTTGTACCTTACGGTGGCCGAACAGAGTGAGTCTGACAAGAAAATGGGGCGGGCGCGAATCGCCCGCCCCATTTTCTTCTGAACGGCTAGTTGTGGACTGTCAGAGTCGCGG
>JANYLD010000196.1 GCA_025363835.1 Armatimonadota bacterium | reverse complement strand
GTCATCGCCATCATAGCGATTCTCGCCGCCATCCTATTCCCAGTATTTGCTCAGGCAAAAGAGGCCGCTAAAAAGACCTCTTGCAGCATGAACATGCGCCAGATGGGACTTGCGCTCGTTATGTATCAGAGCGATTGGGACGACTTCTACAACCCGGGTTACTTCTACAACGATCCCAATGCAAGCGGTTCCCTCGACAACACGGGCATCAACAGCTGGTCAGGACTGGTAATGCCTTACGTCAAGAGCTATAAAGCGTTCGTCTGCCCAGATGACCTGATCAAGGGTCAACCGCCCACGAACTTCTTGCCTGGCAACCTCGGCGAAGATGTCCCACGGGGTGCCTCCGCAGGAAATCCGCTGATTCAGGACAACCAGGCGCCAAGAATCAGCTATGGCGTCAACGAGCAGCTTATGCCTCGGCCCCGTGGCGGAGTCGGCGGTGTTATGATCGGCCAGCCTCAGAACATCGTCCAATCCACGCAGGTAGATGATCCGGCGAACACGATTACGATCGTGGAGTTTACGGACTACCTGAATGCGCTCAGCGGCGGTGGCCCCGGCGGTATCCGATTCAAGTCGCACCGTCCGGTTGATGCTTTGGCGCTCGACGCGGCGGGCACCATCCCCTACGACGTGAGCAACACGAACAACTCACCGATCTACAACGTGAGCCCGGGAGCTTCAAAGACGCTCTTCGACGCGCAACCGACGATCCCATTCCGTTCCACCACATATCCGCACATCGTGTATATGAACTCTGGCCGACACTCGTCACACCAAGGCAACAACTTCGTGTTTGCCGATGGCCACGTGAAGTACGAATCGGTCAAACAGACGTTGACTTGCCAGCACTGGCAGTGGGGTCCTGTGGCCTACAACCAGGGCAACGAGCCCATCATCTGCGCCGACACTGGGCTTCCGATGAGCCGCAACTAAGACCTTAACACCCTCCAATCCAGGGGCCGGCTCCGAGCCGAGCCCCTCAATTTGAGGTCACCTCTCGAGAGCCGGTCCAAACGGGCCGGCTTTTTTTCCGCCGAACCCTCCCATGTTAAGCTGCCTTAAACGGAGTGTTAAACGCAGGTCAAGGGAGTAATTTTAGCCTTAGGCTGTGAGCATGCGTCTTAAGATGTTTCTTGCATCGCTGGCAATCGCCGCGTTCGTTTTAAGCTTAGGTTGCGGGTCAGGAACCGTCGACTATTCGAAAGCTCCAGCCCAAACGGGCGGCCCCGAGCAGGGGATTTGGCAAGATAAAGGCGGTCAAAAGTTGGAATTGGCGAGCGGCAACTTCACTTACTCCAAGTCCGACGGCACCGTGGTGAAGGGGACATACAAAGTGGACGGAGGGAACGTCGCCATGACTGGCGTCGGTGGCCAAGCGATCATCGCCACCTACGACACAAACGGAACGATCTCGTTATACGGGTCGGCGCTCACCAAGACAGACTGAGCGATGTGAGATGTGAGATGTGGGATGCGAGATGTGAGATGTGAGATGTGAGATGTGAGATGTGAGATGTGAGATAGGAGCTCGGAACCGAAGTTTGTGCCTACGAAGTCCGAAATCGCAGATCCCAGATCTCACATCTCATATCCCACAACCCAGATACTAGGAACTACTTAGCTCGCGCTCTTAAAGAGCCATATGGCCGCGCCTTGCGGATCTGAGATCAGAGCCATTCGGCCGATTGTGGGGACGTCCATTGGCTCGACGATGACGGTGGCGCCCATTTCTTTGCACTTGGCGATCCTGGCATCGACGTCGTCGACGGAAAGATAAGCGGCCCAATGGGGAGGGACGTTCGGCATCGGCAAGGACTTCGTGGACACGACTCCCGCAACCGCGACTCCGTTGAAGGTGAGCATGCGGTAAGTGGGCATCCCTTCCATCTCAAAGTTCTCGACCCCCATACCAAGCGCTTTGGTATAGAAATCTACGGATGCATCCGAGTCGGGGGCATAGACTTCGTGCCAAGGAAATGCTCGGCCGGCGGTGACTGCTTGTTGATCTGGTGTTGCTGCTGCCATGCCGCGATATTACAACAGGATGTCGTGGGTTATTGGGGCGAGGAGGTTAAATTTTTGGGATCCGAGATACGAGATAAGAGATACGAGATGAGAGATGAGAGATGAGAGATTCAAGATGCGAGATAGAGGTACGGGATTAAGACGATAAGACCAGCGTTCTCTTGCCGTATCGGTCAGGCGACGGCCTGATCCCGTATCCCGAAATCCCGAATTGCTCGTAGCTAATGCGATCCCGTCCTCGCTTCCTCAGACAGATCGAGGTCAGAACTGTGTCCGGGAAAGAGACGTGCTTCGGGATCGATGTAGGTCTTGGCGTAGCAAACAGCGGTGGTCGCTTCACCGACGCCGGTCGCGATGAGCTTGAGCTTGCCTTCATAGGTGCACACATCTCCGACCGCGAACACTCCGGGCAATTTGGTCTCGAATCTTCGGTTTACAACAATCTGGGTCTTATCGATGTCAAGTCCCCAGGCCTTGATAGGCCCCAACGAGCTCTTGAACCCCACATTTACAATCACCGCGTCCACGTCGACCCGGTCTCGCTCTTTGGTCTGGGTGTTTTCGATCGTCACGCTCGTAAGGCGGGTTTCACCATGCAGCTCCTTCACCGCATACCAGAGTCTCAGATGCACGCGGCTATCGCGAACCTGCTTCACCGAATCCTCATGGGCGCGGAAGACGTCGCGACGGTGCACCAAAGTGATTGCGCCCGCAATTGGAAGAAGGTTAAGGGCCCAATCAAAAGCACTGTCTCCGCCACCGACGATCATGAGGTGCTTATCCGAGAACTGAGACCTATCCCGAACTCCGTAGAACAGCCCTTTGCCTTGAAATTCATCCTCCCGATCTACTCCCAGGCGTGTGGGGGAAAAGGCGCCTGCCCCGGCGGCGATGATGACGGTTTTGGTGGGAAGTTCTCGTCCCGATGTCGTCCGAAGCACGTAACCTTGATCGTCCTTGTGAAGCTCAGTAGCGGTCTCACCCAAAGCCAACTCCGCGCCAAACTGGGTGCCCTGGTCACCAAAATCCCGCGCCAAATCCTTGGCTAAGACCTTCGGGAAGCCGGGCATGTCAAAGACGTACTTCTCAGGATAGAGGGCCGTAAGCTGCCCGCCAAGCTCCGTCAAGCTGTCGACAATTCGGACAGACATGCCCCGCATGCCGGCATAAAAAGCGGCGAACAGCCCGCATGGGCCGCCGCCGATCACCGTCAAATCGACCCTGTTTTCGCTCATCTATTCGCGAAAGCAGGGTACCCGTGGGAATTAGGGGATCGTAGGATGAAGTGATGAGGTGAACGTTCCCCGGAACGCGGCTTCACATCATCACCTCATCGAACATTACTGGAGAGTGATCGTTCCCGCGGCAGTGTTCGCGTTTGCTGCGACGACTTCGTTGGCCGCGCTGCCCGCCTCGGCCGTTCCACCGGTTGGAGTGAACGCCACGTTAATGGTGTAGCTCCCAGGCATAACTCCCCACATTTTGAAGCTGCCATCTGCTTGAGTCAACGTAGAGGGATCGCTGCTGGATGGCTGCGCCCCGCTAGGCGTAATCGTCACAGTAGCGTTCATAACGGGGCCGTTCTTATCGACGACGGTTCCTGTAATGGTCCCGGAGAGAACCTGGACGACGCCACGGACAAGCGGCTTCAGCGTGTAGGCGCCTGCGCCGGTCTGAATCAGCGAATGGCTGACATCAAAATCGAGCAGGACTGTGGTGACGTTGTTTCCGTTGATATCGAAGTCCACAAGCACCTTCAGCCCGGTCTGCGATCCGCTCGGAATCGTGACCGCATGCGTCCCGGTGGAATCGGTTACGGATGCGCTCGATATAAAAAGTCGGACCTGAGTGTAGTGGCCGGTTGGGAGGGAAGTTGTGCCCAACAGCTTGTCCGTGGTCGCGAGGTTCAAAAGGTTGCCGGAGAAGGCCGGACTGTTGGACGTAATCGGAGTCCATGACCCGTTTACGTTGGCCTCGACGCGGTCAATGGTCACGTTCACCGCGGTCGCCGAGGGATCAGGGGCGTCTGCCAGGGCTACGCTTACCGATCCGTTACCGGCGCCGGCGCCGCCCCCGCCACAGCCGATTGTAAAAATGCCGAAAGCCGCGGCCATGCCGACGGCAAGAAGGGATTTAAGAGCCAGTTTCATAGGTCGAGATTCTCCTCGTGCAATGGCACGATTTGGTCAAAGCCATTGTTCCGCAAGTTGGACGTTCTTGATACTTTATCGTTGCTTGCAAGCTTGAAATTCTCGTTCCTTTGCGGGCCTAATTGAACTTGGCGTGAGGCGGTAACCTACAGGAATGATCTCCCCGGAAGCGGTCCGAGCGGTTCTCCAAAGACTCGAAGATGCCCCGGAATCAGGAGCGGCCTTTCGTTCGCGCGCAATGCGCATGTTGGCCGACCTACCCGGCTACAACTGGTCGGGAATCTACCGCCTCGAAGGCGGAGAACTCTTACTTGACGAATATGTAGGAGCCGTAACGAATCACACCACTATCGCCATTGGCGTTGGAGTCTGCGGAACCGCGGTCAAAGAGGACCGGAATCAGGTGGTCGACGATGTCCGTCAACTCGACAACTACCTCGCATGCAGCCTCCAAACTCGTTCTGAGATCGTCGTTCTCATAAGGCGAAATGGAGACGTCCTTGGTCAAATCGACATTGATGGCCACGAAGTCGGGACGTTCGACAAAAGTGACGAAGCATTCCTCGGACAGCTAGCCGACTTGATCGCCGCCCGCTGGTGAGGCCATCTCGGATCTCAGATCTCGGATCTCAGGTCTCGGATCTCGGATCTCGGATCTTCGGATCTCGGATCTCGGATCGAGGATGTAGATACTGCGTCACGGCCTGAAAGGCCGGAAAGCCCAAGAGCCTTCCAAGCATTCCTACCAGGTTTGACCTGCCAACCTTTCGAGGGCCTATAACGGCCGGTTGGTTCACCCGAAGCGATTAATGGGCTTCGGGGCCCTGTCCCTTATGAAGAAAGACAGGTTTCTCTTATTTGTTATCGCTGCGTTTGCGCTAGCCGTTCAGGCTTTTGCACAGACCTCTTCGTCTTACCGACAGCAGTTTCCGCTGCCGGCATCTACCTCCGTCACCAGTTGGGCGGTAAACGCCAATTTCAAGGGCGTTTTGCCCGACGATTCCGCCGTTCAATCGATCGCTGATTCGGGAAACCGTTTCGTAAGGCTGGATCTGAACTGGTCACGGATCGAACGGACCGCGGGAGTTTATAACTTTGATTTCTACGACTCCCTTATGGGACTTCTCAAAGCTCACGGTCTTCGCGCCGTGCTCATCCTCGACTACACCAATAAGCTTTACAACAGCGGCATGGCGCCGTCCACCGATGATTCCCGCGCTGCCTTTGTGAATTTTGCAGCCGCCGCGGTCACCCGGTACCAAGGACAAGGCGTTCTATGGGAGATATGGAACGAGCCAAATGAATCTAAGTTTTGGGCTCCCGGCTCCAATGCAGACGACTACGCCAGCTTGGCTCTTCTCGTCGGACAGGCGATCCGAACGATTGCGCCGGATGAATGGATTGTAGGTCCCGGGTTATCAACGTTCGACTGGCAATTCCTCCAGACCTGTTTCCAACGTGGCGTCCTTCAGTATTTCGACGCCGTCTCCGTGCACCCCTACAGGAGTCACGACATTCCGGAAACCGCCATCGCGGACTACGAACAACTCAAAGCACTTATCGAGCAATACCGGCCAGTCGGAAAAGGTATCGCCATCATCGACAGCGAATGGGGCTACTCGCTTGGATGGGTGAACTATGACCCCGATCTCCAGGCTAAGGTCGTTTTGAGAAGCAAGCTGATCGACATGCTCGAAGGCGCCCGCCTTTCGGTCACTTATGCTTGGCAAGATGCGGGATCTGACAGCACCAACAATTACGACGTCTTCGGTCTCCACGACTACGGGATGGTCGAGCGCGAATCAGGCCAGGTCCTCCGCCAATTCGCTGGCCGATTGAAGGGTTACAAGCTTGTTACAAGGCTCGACCTCGGATCGCCCGATGACTTCTGTCTGCTTTTTGCGGCCGGGAGCACAACCGAGTTGGTGGCATGGACCACAAACGCGACCCATGATGTGTCGCTCCCCGCAAGTGCTGGATCTTTCACAGGAGTCGACATTCTGGGCAACGAATTCTCCGAGAGCACTGCGGGTCAGGGGCTGGTCGTCAGCCTTTCAGATTCTCCTATCTTGTTGCGGCCAACATCGTCCAACGCTTTGCTTCGAACGGCAAGCTCCTGGGGAAGACTCCCGGCTTCCGCCACTGTGGGAGATTACGTGCACTTGCAAAAGATCCTAACGCCGGCTCTGGTATCGCCTAGCTGGAGATATGCCCCGGTTGGATCGAGCCTGATCGTTCAAGATTCGGCGTCCCCTGATGAGCTTTTCGCGATGCCTAACTATGAGGGATCGCTAACCGGTTTGGGATCTTTGACCGCCACAGCGGCAACTGTGCAGCAAGTGGTCGGCGCCACAGAAAGGCCGGTCGACCTGAGCCCAAGCGCCAGAGAGTTGAAGGTGACACTCACGATGCCCGATGGGTCGCAGGCGAGCCAGGTTTGCGAGGTATTGCATTCAAACCCGGTTGGTCTGACCATCTTAACCCCTCAGAGCGGCAAACTAACCGTGCGGGTGGACAACCTCGCAGGCGTTCCGTTCCAAGGTCAATTGCAGGCGAGTGCAAACGGAAAGTCGGCAACCCAGCCGCTCTCCCTAACTCAAGGTGACTCTTCGCAAATACTTCATATCTCGGCAATCAGCAGCGCCGATATCCAGAACGGGCTCCAGATGAACGTTTCTGCTGCGTCTTCGCCAACCACTAGCGCGAGTTCCGTTCCTTCCTCAAACCGGGTGTTCATCACCCGCCTCCCTGATCCCGCGCCCGGGGATTACGCCACTTCTGTTGAAGGTGATCCCACGGTTGCGACAACGGCTCAAGTGGCCGTGGTCGGAGCACCTACGGGGGCTGGCATCACGGGAATGAAGTCTCTCAATGTCCTCTATAGTTTTGCGGCCGGCAAAAGCGACGTGGCCCTCGTGCCGCCCACTGCTATTTCCACAGCGCTCTGGTCTGGGGCCAAGAGAGCTGGGATGTGGTTGTTTGCCGACGGCTCCAAGAACACGCTTCTTTGCCGGTTCGTCGACGATAGCGGGCAGATATTCCAGGCTAAATATGGAGAATTGGATTGGACCGGCTGGCGCTACGTGGAGTTTCCGCTGACCGGTGCTGCGGCCGCCTTTTCGGGTGGAGCTGCCGACGGCATTGTCCATGGCTCGGTTCGCCTGGTTGATCCGCTTGTAATCGTCTCCCAAGGCTCCTCGGCCACAACCGGAAGTATCTATGCCGCCGGAATAACGGTCATCTGCGTGACGCCGTAGAGCGGAAATGGCGAGGCTGGTCCACTTTCCGCTCGGAAGTAGCAATATTACGTCCCCAAGCCGACTTGGCATAGTTCTTGCCTTGGCTATATGGAGAGGCTGGCGGTAGGCAGTTCAAAGGAGCGGAAGTCACGCCCGCGCACGAGAACGCCGAAACCCGCCTCATTTCACTGTTCAAGACCCCGTCAAGTGCATTAGGAAAGGCGGCCGGTACCGGGCTGGGAACCCCTCGGAGAAGACACAAAGGCTCTAGCTGGTAACTTTACTAGTAACGTTTATTGCTATTTTCATATGTTAATCCTTGCATATCCCGTCACTCGTTGTTATAACCGACTCAAGCCGCGGAGTTTTCTGTGGCTTGTATTCGAGTTAGAGGTGATCTACAAGACATGAAACGAAAAGCATTTACGCTTATCGAACTATTAGTAGTTATTGCAATTATCGCGATTCTCGCGGCAATTCTGTTCCCGGTGTTTGCCCAGGCCAAGAAGGCCGCTAAGAAGGCTGCTTCGGCTCAGAACAACCGCCAGATGGCACTCGCTCAGCTTATGTATGCTGGCGAC
>JANYLD010000004.1 GCA_025363835.1 Armatimonadota bacterium | reverse complement strand
TCTCGCTGGGGGACCGCTCGACGCACCGGCTAATCTCTGCCACCGCCTTCGGGGTGGTCTGGTTTATGCCACTCGCGGTATCCGGTGGTCTCGCTGGGAAACGCTCGACGCACCGGCTAATCTCTGCCACCCTGTCGGGGTGGTTTTGAGGCTCAGGCCTTTCCGTGCATCAATTGCATGATCACCATCGTGCCGCCGTCTAGGATGAACTGGACGCCGATGACGGCGGTTAGGAGGGCCATCACCTTGCTCAATATTTCCTGGCCGGAGGCGCCCATTCTTCGCACGATAGTGGGGGCGAGGAGGAGGACGACTAGGGTTGCCGCGATGTTGGCTCCGATGGCGCCCATGAGGGCGGCTTGGTGGAGTCGGTCTCGGGCTTGACCAGAGAGCATCATCACAGTCGAAATCGCGCCGGCACCGGCGATCAGGGGGATGCCGATGGGGACGATGGCGGGGTCGGCGCCGGTGTCTTCGCCCGCTTCTCTCGCTTTGATTTCTCCGAGCAACTCACGGACGGAGCCGATCGTGAAAATGAGGCCGCCGACGATCTTGAACGCGGCGACGGTGATGCCGAAGAATGAAAAGATGGCCCCGCCGGCGGTGGCGAAGAGGAACAAAGCGGCGGCGGCGGCCATGCAGGCTTTGAACGCCATCTTTCGCCGCTGATCGGCGTGCCGTCTCGTCAGCTCCACAAAGATAGGAGCGGCGGAGATGGGGTTAACCATGGCGAAAAGGGATGAGAAGGCCAGAATCCCGAATTCGAGCGGTGCGGCGTTGTTCATAACGCGCTCTCCTTTACCGTCCGAATCGGGATCGCAGTGCTGACCTTGGGAGAAGACAAAACAAACGTGGTTTTGACGCGCTGCACTGCGGGGATCAGGGTGAGTTGATCCAGAACAAACGTCTCGAAGTCGGCTGGGCTGGAGGCCACCACCTTCAACAGGTAATCCTCATCTCCTGCGATGTGGTGGCACTCCATGACTTGCGGCAATCCCTTAACCGCTTCTAAAAAATCGGCTGACTCTTGGCGTCCGTGACTGCGCAGGATGACGCTGACGAAGGCAGTGACGGGCAGGCCGAGGCTCTGTCGGTTCAGGATTGTCGCGTAACCACAGATCACGCCGGATGCTTCCAGCTTGCTAACGCGGGCCAAAGTGGCTCCGGCAGATAGCCCAATGCGCTGCGCCAACTCAGCGTTGGTGATCCGACCCTCTTCCTGGAGGATGGTCAGAATGTGTGCATCGGTGGCGTCTAGCAGCATCTACAATATTATATGCCACAGATACGATAATCTGCAGCATTAAATATTGTCTATAGGGCGTTTGTCTGCATTTATGTTCTTGTATTGCGCTGGGGCCGAAGAATCGTTGGCGGAGGAGCGCAGACTGAAGTCTGCGCTCCCTGCGCCTGCTCTCCATCGCGTCCAAAGGCCCAGAGTAAAACGAAGCACTTCGCGCCGAGTGCGATACTGGGGTGGAATATGAGCTTTGGCTTAACTCGGACTGGCTTCGCAGCCGCCGCCCTTCTCGTCCTTCCAATCGCCTTCGCTCAGCAAACACCGATTGACCAATCGGCGGCGTTGGAGAAGATCAAGACCGAGATCGATCAGAACCGGCAGAAGCTTTTTATTCCGGGCGCCTCGCTCGCGATTATCAAGGACGATAAAGTCATCTTGCTGACGGGCCTGGGCTACAAGGATCTGGCCAAGAAGAAGCCGGTGACGCCGGACACGCTCTTCGCCATCGGCTCCAGCACCAAAGCGTTCACCTCGATGATCATGGCGATGGCGGTGGATGAGGGGAAGGTGAAATTTACGGACTCGCCCAAGAAATACCTCCCCTACCTCCGCATGTTCGACCCCGACACGGACAAGAACATCACGATCAGCGACATCCTTTCCCACCGGTCCGGCTTGCCTCGAACAGACCTCATCATGCTCGGCAGCAATCTGACCAGCGAGGATCTCATCTGGAACGTCACCCGGGCGAAGCCTACTGCCAAGCTCGGGGAGAAGTTTCAGTATCAGAACATCATGTTCGTTGCCGCTGGGATGATTGAAGGCACGGTTTACGGTTCAACTTGGTTCGACCTGGTTAAACAACGCATTTTTCAGCCGCTTGGAATGACGCGGACGAACACGTCGGTAGCACAAACCCTAGCTGATCCAGATCACTCTCTTGGCTACGCGGGTACCCCTGATTATCGAGAACTGCCAATGCGGTCGATCGACATCGCTGCCCCCGCGGGCGCCATCAATTCGAGTGCTCGGGAGATGTCGAATTGGGTGCGATTCCTCTTGCGGGCCGGGGAAGTGGACGGAAAACAACTCGTTTCGAAGGACAGCTATGGCGAACTCTTTAAGCCACGAATCACGGTCGCTGGAGGCCTCAAATACGGCTATGGCTGGTTTCTGGATGATTGGCATGGCCACAAGGTGATTCAGCATGGCGGCAACATCGACGGGTTCAATGCGCAAGTTGCTTTCATGCCGGATCAGGACCTTGGCCTCGTTCTCCTGACCAACGTCTCAGGGAGCCCCCTGGGCAATATCGCCATGGACTCCGTGTGGTCCAACTTGGTGGGCGCACCGGCCGACACTGAGAAAATTGTCAAGCTCGAAAACCCAGATCAGGAAGTGGGCACTTACCGACTGGAAATCGCCAAGTTGGACTTCGCCATCACCCACGAAGGTGACCATCTTTATGTGAAGCCAACCGGTCAGCCGAAGATGGAGCTTCTCCCCCTGGGTAACCGCAGGTACAAGGTCGCGCCGCCTGCTCCGGAAAAGGTTTACATGGCCTTCGCGCCGGACAAAGACAATCCCAAGATCAATGCAGTCAGCCTCGAACAGGCCGGCCAGAAGTTCAACCTCACGACGCCAAAACCTTATGTCGCAGACATCACGGTTGACAGCTTGATGGCCAAGCATTTGGCCGCAATGGGGGGGGCGGGGAATCTAAGCAAGATCAAATCGGTCACCTACCGATACGAATACGACATGGAGAACCAAGGGGTGAAGGCTTGGGGTTATGTCACGAAAGTGGCCCCGAATCTCGAAGACGACGTCTCCATCTTCACCGCGGGTGGCCGGCAAATTGGATCGGACGACTCGATATTTGACGGCACGCATGCGGTGGACCGGACGAGCTTTGCCCCGCCTGCGAATATGCAGGGGGTGGACTTCGCCAACGTCGCCATCGATGCGCAGTTGTCGCAGGAACTCAACTGGAGGTCGCTCTTCCCCAAGGTAACGATTACAGGGACAGATCGGGTGGGCGCTGACGATTGTTACGTTGTCGAGAAAATGCCGCTTGTCGGCAGCAAGGTCACCGACTACATCTCTAAGTCCGACTTCAAATTGCGAAAGCGCGTTTACGGAGCAGGTCTCGCCGAGGTTTCCGATGAGTATCGAGACTACAAGATGGTAGATGGCATTCCATTTGCGATGACGCTTTGGCGGGACACCGCGGTCAGCGGGCACGGCACAATGACGATCACGGAGCTCCAAGTGAATGGGCCGGTTGATCGGTCTTTGCTGAAGATTCGCGCGCGGTGAAATCTTTTTATAAGATTCGCGCTGCGTGGCGACTTCAAGGCAGGCCGTATGTTGCGGATGGCCGGATTAAAACTTCGGTGTCTTGGCACTCGCCACGGGAGGAGGAAGGAGGAAGGATGAAGGCGGAAGGCGGAAGGATCAAGGACGGGGGTTAGCTTTTAACCGGCACGAGAAGCACAGCTCTCTTTCGGCCGTTGTGGATTCCGTAGCCCGCAATGTAGCCGTCGCCGTTCACGGAGTTGCCAGAGAGGATATGCCAGCCAGGCGTGTCCAGGAGGTCGTCAAGATTGGAATAACCTTGCTTTGGGCTCCAAACAAAGCCTTGCTGATAGGAAGATTGGCTGTAGCCTACGACCTCATCTGATCCATTGAGGGCCATCGGCATTAGGGGGCCAGGAGCGCTGATGTAGGTCGTCTGCATCCGCGAAACTAAGAGAGCCTCACCCCCTTGACTGATGAGGACGTCCCCCCTCGCATTGATACCGACGGCCATCGCGGATGGGCCAGAATTTGGATCGCCCGCGAGATGGAGAACCGTGCCGTTCGGCCAGCGCAGGAAGGCCTGACGATTAACAGAGCCTACGATCTCTCCTTGGTCGTTGATCCCGGTCGCAAAGCTTTCATCATCCGAATCAAAGAGGTCTGTCCACTCTGAATTGGGGTCTAGCGCGGGGGATAAGAAGGCTTGGTCGACTGGCGTGAAAATGCCGTCTTCCCGATAGCCGACGGCCTTGCCGTAGTTATTGATCGAATACGCGACAGCTCCAAAGGGAGCTTCTGCGAGGACGGTTGGATTCAAGTTCGCGTCCCACATGATGGCGTCCACAAGGTCATTGGAGTCCCGAATGGCTCCGCATATCTGTCCCTTGTTATTGATCGATAACGCAGAACTTGCCCTTTGTCCAAATTGAATTCGCTGGATTCCCATGGCCGGGCTCCAAAGGAACGCTTGTGTGTGTCCATCGGCGTATTGGGCATTGCCAACGACGGCTCGCAAGTCGTTCACCGAAGTCGCGTAGCTCAGGACTCCACCGAGGGCACCTATCTCGACGGCCTGGTAATGCGGTCTCTGGATGCAAAGGGCGGCTTGGGAGCCGGCATATAAAGCGAGCGAAATGCCAAGGCGACAAAGTTGCGGTCGGTAATAGGTCGCCATAGAGTGTCTTTCGAAGTGGTGATTATTGTAACTGGGCGGAGGGCCGTCTTGTTCCGGGATTTATAGCAGGTTGAGCACAAAGGGCTAGCGTATTTGACCTTTGCGCGCGTTCCGAC
Source organism: Armatimonadota bacterium (assembly GCA_025363835.1). Taxonomy (GTDB): domain Bacteria; phylum Armatimonadota; class Fimbriimonadia; order Fimbriimonadales; family Fimbriimonadaceae; genus JANYLD01. Next base: position 1,061 of record JANYLD010000004.1, on the reverse strand, counting down.
CCGTTCGTTGGCGGGGATCGGCTATTTCCAACTGCAGCCTGATGCGCGGGATACCCATGCCGAGCATCATCCCAATTGCGAACAACGGGCCGCCAGTGTTAGCGACAAGGAAGGTCAAGCGGTCCGCCGGGTTGACTTGGAACGAGATCCGCTCGGTTTTGAATACGCGATTGGACGCCTGGAGAGTGTGGGTCCCGGGTCGAATACGGATCTCAAGAATCTGCTTATAATCGACGCCTCCAATGAGCTCGTCGTCCAAAAACATCAGCGCCTCACGAAAGCCTATGTCCGCTTCTGAATCGCGGAACACCCGGAGCATTCCGGGTTCCAAGGCATCGATCTGTTCGATCAGGCCAGGCATTGTTATATGTAGGAGTGTACAGGCGCTTTAAACGTTTCCAGCGACCTCATCAAAAAAAGACCCAAGTAGAAATACTAGCTCATAGGACTGATTATCGGCGTTAGTTTATTGTACTAAGATCGTAATTGACTTCAAACCTGAAGTGGCTGCGTTCCTAGATATCACTTTTTGGTTTTTAGCTCAAAAATGGGCCTTGCGTTCCCCAGGCTGCCGCCTTAGAATGGCGTTAGAGGAGGGCTCTCAGTCCGACTCGAACTGGTCTTGAGGAGAGGTAATCATGAACACGCAGATAGGCAGACGCCTAGCTGGACATATTCTGAGGGCGAATGGAACCCGGCCCTCGTTTGACATAGATCTGCTCGACGAGCGTTCTTGCGAAATCGTGGCCCGTGAGTTGCGAAAGTCGGGATGCGGGATCGAGCGGAAGCCTCAATCCTATGCGCTTCATGTGACGACACATGAAGCCGAAGGTTAATAGACCAAGGGGAGAATCGTCGGCTGCCCGGTGTTTACCGGGCGGCCGATTTGCTGTTTGGGGTGCAGGGTGTTGGGTTGTCCCTTCCCAGGATTCTGTACCAGCGGCTAAGAGTGGAAAATGGTGAAGCCGCATGTCGGAAACAAAACTCAAGAATCGTCGTACCTTCACGCCGGAGTTCAAGCTTCGAGTGGTCGTCCAAGTTGTCTCAGGGCAACGGTCCGT
>JANYLD010000145.1 GCA_025363835.1 Armatimonadota bacterium | reverse complement strand
GGCGGTGGCGCTGGCGGTGGCTCGAGTATGAGCGAAAGCTGGTATGACACCTCGGCGCTGAGCGCGACCGAAACTGTCACGGTCGGCGCTGGCGGAACTTCCGGTGCCGGGTCAACTACAGCCGGAAGCTCTGGCGGCGGCGGCGGCTCTGGCAACCTCACGTCATTCACGGTGGCCGGTACTGTGCGGCAGCAGGCATTTGGCGGCGGCGGCGGCGGCTCGGTTGCTCCGGCCAGCAATTCGCCTGGCGGTGCCGGAGGCGGAAACTTGTCGGGCGCTGCGTCAACTACTGCAGGCCGTGGCGGCGGCGGCACTGCTGCAGCTGGCGCTAACGGAGGCGACTCAGCTTCGCGCGGCGGCGGCGGCGGCGGCGGATGCCCTACGGCATCGGGCGGCAATGCGGGCGGCGGCGGATCTGGCGGTGTCGGCGGCGGCGGCGGCGCAGGATGCAGCGCTACAAACTTGGGATTCCAAGGGGGAGCAAGTGGAACCAATCATATTTGGAGTGCCGGAAATGCCGGTAGCTTCCAGAATACAGCGGGCATCAATGGAGCAGCACCGACAAGTATCTACGAGGCCGGCTCAGGCGGCAGCGGCGGCGGTGGCAATACGACCAGTGGCGGCACTGGTGGCAACGGCGGTCGTGGCTCAGGTGCTGGCGGCGGCGGCGGAGGCACGAACGTCAACGGCAGCGCTGGTGGCGTTGGCGGCGATGGCTTTGCAGTAGTGGTTACTTTTTACTAAAGAGGAATTCGATCATGGCAGCGAACAAAATTTTCCGATTTGGCCCCGTCGCGCTTACGACGACGCTCACGACCAACATCCTGAACTGCAACGTGACAGCGGTCACCGGCCCCGTGGGCTTCACGATGACGCAGCCGTATCTGGTGATTCGGCACATGCGCGCCGTGAACAAGACGGCTGGCGCGGTCACCGTCTCGCTGTGGCTCGGTGCTACGGGCGGTAACGTAGCTGGCACCGAACTCGACTGGCAGGGCACCAGCTGCGGGGCGAACAGCTTTCTCGATAGCTATGAAATCTTGCGCATGGACGCGGCAGATTTCATGGTCGGTGGATCAAATACAGCGACGGCTGTGAGTCTGCTCGGCCAGGGTGAGATCGGAGTGTCTGGCTAATGAATGCCGTTGCATCACCAGAAGCGATCGAGCGCGTCGAGGAGATCATGCTTGCTATGCCGCAAGTGGCGTGCAACGTGCGCCATATCTTCGCGCCCGGTCTGTATCTTCGCGAACTGACGATGGCCGCTGGCACCGTCGCCATCGGGCACGGGCAGCGGCGCGCGCAGGTCAATATCTTTCTGCGCGGCGCGGTGCGCATCTTGAATGGCGACAGGTCGATCGAATTGCGCGCTCCGCTCACCTACGTCGGCGCTGCGGGGCGCAAAATCGGGATCGTGCTCGAAGATATCGTCTGGCTGAACGTCTACCCGAACCCGAGCGATGAGCGCGACATCGACAAGCTGGAAGCCGAACATCTGGTGAAAACCGAAACGATCGCGCGCATGAATCGCGAGCTGCTGCCCGATCTTAGAGCACGCGCAGACTTTGAAGCGCTGGTATTGGAGGCTGGTCGAGATACGGATTCTGTGCGCCAGGAAAGCGAGCGCACGGATGATCTGTGCGACTTTCCGCCCGGCCCCTACTGCGTCAAAGTGGGAGCTTCCGCGATCGAGGGGCGCGGATTGATTGCCACGGCAGATATGGCGCCAGGCGATATTATTTGCCCGGCAACGCACGCCGGAAAGCGCACGCCAGCGGGGCGCTTTACCAATCACAGCGACCGGCCCAACGCGCTGCCGATGCGATTCACTGACGGTGAGATTTATTGGATGGCAATCGCGCCGATCGAGGGATCGCGCGGAGGCTTCGATGGGGCCGAGATCACGATCGATTATCGCGAAGTGCGTGCGCTGCACGCGGGAGGTAGCTCATGAGTGGCGTAGCAACTGCGGTGATCGGCAGCGCAGTTCTCGGCGCTGTAGTGTCGAGTCATTCTGCCAATAAAGCGGTGGACGCGCAAAAAGAGGCTGCAGCTACAGCCAACGTCGAACAGGCGCGCGAGTTCGATCTGCAGCAAAAGAACATGGAGCCGTGGCGCAATACCGGCTCGCAGGCGCTCTCCTCGCTCGCTTACGGCATGGGCCTGGGCGGAAGTCAGGGCGGCGGGGGAACAGGCACTGGCGCTGGCTCGCAGCCGCTCACCTATGAGCAATGGGCTGCGCAGCAAAGCGGCGTCGGAGCGCCCACGGTCGGCCCCACGCGCATGCCGATGACCGTCGATGGCGTGCCCACGGGTCGCTTGAGCATCGTTCCAGGTGGCCCCGGAATGGCGACGACCGGAAACGGCGCTGCGAGAAACGCAGCCATCTATGCCGCACGAGGCGCTGCGCGAAGGGACGGCGGCGATTTTCCGCCTGGCTACGGTTCCAGAAGCGGAGCGGGCGGCAAAGGAGCGGTTCCCACGCAGCCAACCGACGGCTCTGCAACCGCAGGGGGGTATGGCCCGACCTCGCAGGCGGGGTACGAATCGTATCTGAAAACTTTTCACCCAGCCGCATCGAGCGGCACGCCAGACCCGGCGTTCGGTGATCTGAATCGTGATTTCACGATGGCCGACTACCACGCCGACCCCGGCTATCAATTCCGACTCGATCAGGGCAACCAGGCCCTTGAGCGCAGCGCTGCTGCGCGCGGCGTGCTCGCTTCGGGGGGAACGCTCAAGGGGCTGACGGATTATTCTCAGGGCGCGGCCTCGCAGGAGTACTCGAACGCTTACAATCGATTCAATAACGATCGCACGCAGCGCTTCAATCGATTAAGCACGCTCGCGGGCACGGGGCAGACTGCGGCGAACTCGATGAACCAGGCGTCGCAGAACTACAGCAGCAATTACGGCGCGAATACGATCGGTGCCGGCAACGCGGCGTCAGCCGGTTATATGGCGCAGGGCAATGCGGTCAACAGCGGCCTCAGCACGATTGGTAATTATTTCATGCAACGCCAGTACATGAACCAATTCGGCGGCGGCGGCGGTGGCTTCAATCCATCATCGATGAACATTCCGTCTGTTCCTGATGTGCCACAGCTGCCAGCGGGCGGCGCATTCTCGGGCTTCGGCAGTTAGGGGAATATCACCATGCCACTCGATCCAAATATCATTCTGTCTAGCAGGCCCGTCGAGCTTCAAAACCCGATGGATGTCGCCGGCAAAGCTATGACGCTGCGCAATCTGGCGACGACCGGGCAAATGAATCAGATGTCGCTGCAGCAGGCGCAAAAAGAGCAGAGCGATCGCGAAACACTTTCCAGGCTGTACCAGCAGAATCTCGGCCCCGACGGCACGATCAATCAGCAGGGCATGGCGCTGGGCATGGCGCGAGCGGGACTTGGCGATCAGCTGCCAGGCTATCTGCAAGCGAGCAGCAAGGCGCGAAAAGAGCAAACGGATTCCGATTCAGCTGCGCTTTCCTTTGAACAGCAGAAGCGCACGGTCGTCGGCAACGCGCTCGGCTCGCTGCTCAGCGATCCCGATCTTAATCACGACAAGGCGTTCGCTACGTTGGCGCAACTCTCACAGCGGGGCATTATGACGCCCGAGCAGGGCGCGCAGACCGCGCGAGAGCTGCCAGGCGATCCGACGCAGCTGCGCCAGTATCTTATGCAGCACGCGATGCAGAATCAGGATCTTACCCAGCAAATTGCGGCGCGCATTGCGATGGCGCCAAAGTACAACGAACAGGATCGCGGCGCAGCGATCAATCAGGGCACGGTCGATCCATTTTCTGGCACGCGCACCGCTGGCGCAGATATCGCAAAGACGATGACGCCCGATCAAAAGGCGAAGGTCGACCTGGCGAAGGAATCGGGCTTCAATCCCGATGAGGGCGATCTATTCGGCGCGCTCGCCATGCGCGGCGTCTCGCTTCCGGCAGGGCTGCGCTCGAAAGCGCAGATGAAGGCCACGGCGCGCTCGCTGATCGATCGCAACCCGGCGCTTTCTACGGATGAGATCGCCGATAAGGTGGCGACGGGCCAGCTGACGCTCGCGGGTGACAAGAAGGTGCTGCAGACTGCAGCGACCGTGGCCGGCAAGGTCAAATACGCTGAGCAGGAAATCAACCAGCTGGTGCCGCTGATTCAAGAGGCGTCGGCCAAAGTGCCGCGCGGGCAGTTCGTGCCCTGGAACAAGCTGAGAAATTACACCGATGCGCAGATGAGCGATCCGAACCTCAAGCAGCTGAAGGCTTACCTCACCACCATGTCGAACGCCTACGATCTGCTCGCTGCGCGCGGCGGCACTGATGTCGACAAGCGCAAGCATAATCGGGAAATGTTTGACGCCGCCGACAGCCCCGAGGCCCTGCAGGCCGCTCTCGATGCCGTACAGACCGAGGCGAATATCTCAGAGAAGGCCGCAACGATATCGATGGCCGCGCCGAGCCGCGTCACGCCGAGCGGTCGGCCAGCGCCAGGCGGTGCCCGGCCCTCGCTCGATGCGCTCTTGGGTACGCCAAAATGAGCACGCCGATCGAGCAGGCGCGCGCAGCCGGGTATACCGATGCTCAGATCGCGACGCACCTGTTCGGCGATACGAAATACAAGGCGGCGCGCGCAGCCGGGTACACCGATGCGGATATTCTCGCGCATGCCGACCCTTCGAGCGCACCCGGCGCAGCGCCCAAGCCCCTCGATGCGAGCGCCACGGCTGAACTTGCCAAGCACCAGGCGCGGCTCACGCGCGCACAGAGCGATCTGGCCGACGAGCAGAAGGCTGCCGCCTATGATCACTCGCAGATCGGCATGGCGCTGGGCGTGGACAATGAGTTCGTCAAGGGCACCACCGATACGGCGCAGAATATCGCGCGCGGCGTGATCGCCGCCCCCATCGCGGGGCTTGCCGGCATCGGCGCGGGAGCGGTCAATACCGTGCGCTCGGCCTTCGGCGGCAATCCGCAGACCAGCGCCGCCGATGTGGTCAGCGGTGTGCAGAATTTCATTCAGGGTCAACCCTATAGCAAGGTGGGGCGCGACGCGCAGGCGATGTACACGAAGCCGCTCGCCGCCTTAGCTAAAGGGGCCGACGTGGCCGGCCAGGCCGTTTCCGACGTCACGGGCAGCCCGATGCTGGGCGCGGGGGTCAATACCGCCATACAGGCCGTGCCGGCCTTCCTGGCCCCCGAAACGCGGGGGGCCGCTAGAAGCGTCGGAGCGGGCCTACGGGCGGGGCAATTTCGACCCGTATCAGCAGCCGACCAGGCCGCAGCGGCGGCAGCGGCGCAGCCAGGGGCAGCCAGCGGCGGCGCTGCGCCCATTCCGCCGCCAGGCATCGCCGGAGCGCAGTCCTATGCTCAGTCTGTTGGCCTTGATTGGAATTCTCTCCCTGCGGCGATCCAGCAGCGCCTGGCGCAGACGGCAGCCGTCGGGGGCGACCTCAGCCAGCTCGACCCCGCCGCCTTGGCCCGTGAGG
>JANYLD010000102.1 GCA_025363835.1 Armatimonadota bacterium | reverse complement strand
TCGGCGGAAAGGTGTCGTGAGAGGCTAGGTCAGCTTATATGGAGTGCGGCGTCTTTAGCGCCGCTTTCACCGAGGGCTTTAGCCCGACAACATGCTACAGGACGACAAGTGCTGCAGGAATTCGAGGTTGGACGAAATTGTCGGGCTAAAGCCCTCGGTGAAAGCGGCGCTAAAGACGCCGCACTCCATATAAGCTGACCTAGCCTCTCACGACACCTTTCCGCCGAGGTGAATCTTCTCCAATACCTTCTGCTCGACCGCCAAGTTGTTACTGACAATTCTTGGGTCGACCTTCATCCCCTTCGCGACAACCGCGATCTCGGGCTTGAAGTAGTTCATAAGCTTCTTGACCTCCTTCAAGTGATTGCGGTAACGAATTTTTCGCTGGGGAAAGTTAGCCGTAAATTGCCTGGCCCACTGCCTCGATTGCGCGTCTGCCGCGGGCACGGAGACCATCTGGGCCGTATTCCGCAACGAATCGACAAGACTCTTGCTGTCGAGCGCCAACAGAAGCGTCTTCGTCGCCACATCCAACCTCGTCGCCACCGCCCGCCTCGGCACGTTGTCGTTCACCCGATACCAAAGATGCTCCTTCCGCATCTGCTTCATCGCCACATACACCCAATGATTTTTGGGAGTGTCAGGAAATGGCGAGTCCGCTACAGCCGGGGCGCCAAATATCAAGATCGGGAGAAGGAAGGCAAGTCGCGTCATATCCCTTACAGTTTCGCCTACACGGGCCAGTCACTCTCATCCAGCCTTCTTGATCGCGTAGAGGATGTTGGAACCAACAAACCCATCGTAAGCTCGGAGAATCAGATACCGAGATTTGTCGATCCACAGCGTCATCGACATCCCGGCAACGTTGGTCATTGTGACCTTGTAGCAAGGCTTGCCATTCACCTTGTCGACTCCATCAAAAACGAAGCGGTCGTAATCTTGGCGAAAGTGTCTGTTAAGCTCTCTTGACATCAAAAGTGTCGGCGTCAGAGATGCCGATTCTCCAGCCGCTACATTGACAATTCCCAATGCATTGTCGAGCGGCCTCTCGGCTGGCTGAGCCTACTCCGAGTCATACAGCCACGATTTCTTTCCATCAGACCAGGCGCCGGTTGTCTTATAGACCTGGCCGTGATCGTCAAGCTTTGCCTCGTACCGGAACTTATGGGTCTTTCGATCAAAACTGGTGGTAAACGTCGCATGCTTGGCTTCAAATGCCTTGCCAGTAGACGTCGATGTACCTTGGTCAACGTAGAGCTTGAAGCCGGAGTAAGTCGACTCTAGCTGGTGGATAATTGCGACAGCTTTGGAGTCTGATGGGCCGGGTTTCGGATGTAATAGATCATCCGGAGGATTCTTGCCGACTCGAATGTAGTAGATGGAGTTGTCGTCTGATCTGGGCAGCACTAACATCCCTCGAACGATGTTCAGCGTCTGCTTCTCAGGACCCGTGTGCGACGCACTTTTATCGCCCTCACTCGAGACGAACTTCGCAACGCCGTCTAGATAGACCTTGGTGCCGACGACTTTGTAAGTCCCTTCGGTATGGCTTACAACATCCGCCATGATGTGGTTCACAATGTCCTCAGAATAATGGCCGTTAGCCAACAGATCGATTTCCCATTTCGATCCGTAACCGCTCGCGCCATACCTCGTGAGCGGCCCGTCGATCTTTATCCATGCCTCCCACTTGCCAACGATGTCCGGAGGCTTTTGGTTAGAGCTGGACAGGGTCACGCAAACAGCGAAGAGAGCTAGCATCTGAAACGTATTACGGGTTAGCGCCACTTCGGGTTGTGCCCCGTTTGACATTGGCCCTGTTTGCCCCCATCCCCTTCGGGTACTTCCCCCACACGTGGGGGAAGATTTTGAATCTCTACGTTCTCTTGAACTTCCTAAACAGCTCGTCCCGCGAGAGGGTGATCGTAATCGGCCGCCCGTGCGGGCAGAGATAAGGGTTCTCCGTGGATGCCAAGTCTACGATTAGCTTCTCCATCTCGGCATGGCTGAGACGATCGCCCGACTTCACCGCCATCTTGCAAGCTGACGTGATCCAAATCTGCTCCCTCGTCGGCACCAGGCGGCGGGTCACGCTCACCTCAACCAGCTCATCCACCAAGTCTCTCAAGACCTTCAGAGGATCCTTCCCTCTTAAAGCCGCCGGCGCAGCCCGCACCAGATAGCTTTCGCCACCAAACGGTTCCAAATCAAAGCCCACCCGCCGAAGCTCGTCCAGCTTCTCATTCAGCATCACCGCGGACCGCCGGTCCAACTCCAGCGTTAATGGGGTGAGCAACGGTTGCTTCTCGATCGCCGTTCCACCCTTCAAACCGCACAGATACTCATAAAGAATCCGCTCATGCGCCACGTGCTGGTCGATGATGACAATCCCGCGCGCCGTCTCCGCGACGATAAACGTATTCATCGCTTGGCCAAGCACTCGCAGTCCCTCCAGCAGCTCTCCAAATGGATACTTTTCCGAGGTCACGGAGGGCGCCTCGATCCCGCTGTATGGCATCGGGACGTTCGTGTCTAGCGGCCGCTGGGCGTCTATTGCAAAGGCGTAAGAGTTTCCGTAGGCGCCCCCATCCCCCTGCGGGTACTTCCCCCACAGGTGGGGGAAGAGTTCGTGACTTCGGGTGGCCGCTATTGCCTCATTCGCTGCCGCCACCGCTTCCGCCGACGGCATCATCCCATGCTCCATCAACGCCGTCTTCACCGCGACCCGAAAGGCATCAAAAGCTGCCCCTTCATGCTGAAACTTCACTTCGCTCTTGGTGGGCGAAACGTTCACGTCCACTCGAGAAGGGTCGATCTCGATCATCAGAGCCAAGATTGCGTAGCGCTTTTCCGGAGTCAAATCGCGATACGCCTGGTCCAAGGCGGCCGTCAAGGTCCGGCTGCGAACCGGCCGTCCATTCACCCATACGTATTGCATGGAGCGAGTCGGTTTAGTCACGTGCGGAGGGCTCACAAACCCGTGAACGCGCAACCCGCCAACAACCACGTCCACCTCGGCCAAACTCCGCGCCAGATCCCGACCCCATACGTTGGATATTGAGTCCAGCAGTTCCCCACTGCCGGAGGTGCGCATGATGTTCTGTCCGTTGTGGCTGAGCGTGAAAGCCACCGCGGGAAACCCGATTGCGTAGCGCGAAATCTGTTCCATCACGGCGCCCAATTCCGTGGTATCGGACTTCAAAAACTTTAGTCGAGCAGGAGTGTTGTAAAACAGGTCTTCAACCGTAATCTCCGTCCCTTTCGGACCCGACTTCCCTTCCGGTACGCGGATCTCGCCTCCTTCCGCATGCAGCACCGTACGTAAACCGTCCTGCGTTCCAGAAGAAAGGGCCAGCCGCGAGACTGATGCAATGGACGGCAGAGCCTCTCCACGAAAGCCAAGCGTCATCACCCCTAGCAGGTCCTCAGAAGTCCCGATCTTAGAAGTCGCATGCCGCTGTAGGGCCATCTGAGCGTCGTCCAAGCTCATGCCGCACCCGTCGTCCGAGATTCGAATCAGCGTCCGCCCGCTGTCCACCAGCTCCACATCCACGCGAGAAGCGCCCGCGTCCAGCGCATTCTCCACCAGCTCCTTCACCACCGAAGCCGGCCGCTCCACCACCTCACCCGCCGCGATCTGGTTGACCGTATGTGGATCGAGGAGCCGGACGGTTGGCGAAGCTAGGAGCATAGTTTTAGTCTACTGGGGACGAAGGGGATGATGATGTGATGAGGTGATCATGTGATGATGTGAGGGCTAGTCCACCGTTTGTGAGTCTTTGTGGTTCTTAGCGTTCTTTGTGTTGAATTTTCCGATTCCGCTGCCAGAGAACTTTAGGATTGAAACACAAAGAACACCAAGAAACCACAAAGACTCACAAAGATGCTGCAGCTCTTCCGGCGTTGTGAACCGTTGTGGCCGTTGTGCCGTTGTGGTGAAGACTTCTTGGATGCGCAAACCGGACGACGGACCCGAACCTGGAATTTCACATCATCACATCATCCCCAAATCCCCGCGCCTTCTCCCCTCGCTCCCGCGTCTTGAAGGGCAACAAGGAGCTAAGGATGGCGACTATTGGACAGGATCTCTGGCAGTACAACCTCGCGAAGGTGATCGTGGTAGATGTCTCGGACGACTACCGGCTCATGCAGCCCCCGATGCCTTCGGACTTCTACCCTGTTCTAACCGAAACCTGGCTCCCCCGCCACAACCTCTCCACCTGGCTGGCCCAGGAGAGCCTCGTCAACGGCTACCTCTACGACTGGCACGAGTCCCCTCACTCCGAGGAAGAGCCCTGGTACGTAGGCGTAGTCGACCAAGCCCTCGCCTCCACCCTCATCGTCCCCGACTTCAGCCGAATCATGAACTGTTAGCCCCTCCGGTATGGAGTGCGGTGTCTTTAGCGCCGCTCTTGCCGAGGGCTTTAGCCCGACAAGTACGCACTTCTTGGTAATCCGACCTTGAGATTCAACGTTGGTGGAGGCTTGTCGGGCTAAAGC
>JANYLD010000087.1 GCA_025363835.1 Armatimonadota bacterium | reverse complement strand
AACCAGCACATCAACTACACGAACATCTGCAACAAGTTCTGCAAGTTCTGCTCGTTTTACGCAAAGAAGGGTGGCCCGGCGCCTTATCAGATGAGCCTCGAAGAGGTTCGGCACCGGCTTAGCTGGCACAAGGACGTCCCGCTCACAGAAGTCCACATGGTCGGCGGAATCAACCCGCGACTGCCGTATCAGTATTATCTCGACCTCGTCCGAACCGTCAAGGAAGTTCGGCCCGGCGTGCACGTGAAGGCGTTCACCGCAGTCGAGATCGTGGAGATCGTCGAGATCGCTCGGGTCGGCAAAGTTAGTATCGACCAAGCCTTGGCCGACCTGATTGAAGCCGGCCTAGACTCCTTGCCCGGCGGTGGTATCGAGGTTCTGTCCGATCGTGTTCACGCTGAATTGTTCGGCAAGAAGCTGAATGGCGAAGAATGGAAAGACGTCGCTCGCTCGGCGGCCGGGCTTGGGCTTCGGCAATACGCCACCATGCTCTACGGACACATCGAGACCGATGAAGAGAAAGCAGACCACTTTGTCCAGCTTCGCGCGCTTCAAGATGAAACGCGGCACTTCCTGACTTTCACGCCACTTTGTTTCCACCCAGAAGGCACAGAGCTAGAACATATTCAGCATCCAACTGCAGACGACGATCTACGAAACATTGCCGTCGCTAGGCTCATGCTCGACAACTTTGAGCACATAAAGAGCTTTTGGATCATGAACACCGTTCCTGTCACGCAAGCCGCTACGTGGTACGGCGCCGACGATGTAGATGGGACTGTGCACGAATATGAGATCACCTACAAAGATGGCGAGTTTGGAAACAAAACCCAAGCCCTAACCCGCGAAAACATGATCCGGATGATCGAGGAAGTGGGGCGCATTCCCGTTGAGCGGGACTCGCTTTATCACGAAATCAAATCGGAGGAGCCAGTTAAGACTTCAGGCCCGCGCCTTACCGCGGTTCCGATGGCAACCGCCTAGTAGTGCATTCGCAGCTTGTGGAGGCTTAGCAGCAAGTGGATGTGCCTGCCTTGGGTTATATAAAGGGCTTGCATAAAGGACTGCGAAGCCGCAATGGCTTTGCTCCGGCTAATCCGCCGCTTGATTTTTGAGCGCTCCCAAAGGACGGAGACTTCGCGCAACCCCAGGTAATAGGAGCATTTTATGGTGGAGAGGGGCTTCTTCGAGATCATCGCCAACTTGTTCAACGGGTGATCCCGCTTCGGCTGCCAGCGCTCTTGCCAGGGCGCCATTCCGTACAGGAAGTCCAGCCGCTGTGTGCCGCGCTCGATCGCCTGCTTGATGACTTCTGCCTGCAGGACGAGGAGCGGGCTGTACTTGGCCCATGTCGGGTCGTGCCCCGAGTAAGACAGCATGAGAGTCCGGGAATCCTCAAGGTAGGATTGGGCCGCTACCACTTTCCCGTCGACAAAAAGTAGACCGATATAGGCCCGCGTGTCACCTCTAAAGGCGTTATGGACGACATCGAGGAACTGTTTATGTGCGTCCGCGGGCAGGTGATCGCGACGGGTGATGTCCTTGGAAACCCAAGCTCGGAGCCGGTGCAGCCGGATCAAATCGCTAACGCCTCGATCCCATTCGGGGCCAATGTCGGCCATCTCGACATGCCATTCGTGGCCCTGTCGGATGAGCAGCCTTCCATAGTAGGGAAGGTTGTCTCTCATAGACTTGCTGAGGCTCTTTCGGAAATCCGCCCAGGTCTTTGGTAAAGCGACATAGCCCGAACCTTCTTTCTGCCTGAATCTGGAAAAAGCGTAGCTCGGTTCAGGCGGCGTGTAGTTGTCCAGCCACCGCAGAACGCAAGCGTCGCACTCTCCGGCGTGCAAAATCTCGCCTATCGCCCTCGAAAACTCCTGTAAAACAACCGTTTCCATGCCCTGAGCCATCACGACAATCGACTCCTCGGTCATGTCATAGGGCTCGAGTCGGCCTGAATAGCCGATTAACCGCAAGCGCCTTGGAAAGAGCGAGAGCCTCGGTATGGCGGAGTAGAACATGGGCGCGATTCCGATGATTTCTTGGCCCTTGCGGACAACGATAACGCGAAGAATTCCGGGCCTTTTGGAAGCCGGACATAGACGGCCAAACACTTCCCACCAAGATATTAGATAGGCCCATTCAAAACACGGAGTCTTGCAGGCCATTGTTTGAGCCAGCCTGTTCCATTCCCCTTCCAGCGCCATGAAACTCTTTTCATCCCGAACGATTTCATGCGTAACCGTGCTCAGCGGCTCGGAGGTCATGGCGACAGCTTGGTGGGCGCGAGAACGCGTCTTCATGGGGATTCCAAGGTTAAGTCAACTCCATTTTGGGCTCGTTTGTCTCGTTCGGGGATAAGGTTGCGTACGTGGGGATAGTCATCCTCAAAATTGTGAATCTCCTTGTTGCAAAGTTTAAGAACTTCCTAGCTTCCGCGGTTATGCCCCAGCGATCAGACGGATAGGCGGCAAGGAGGTTGTCACGTAAGTTGCCTTCGCTTGCGGTGTTTTAAACCTTATGGGGTGCTTACCCTTGTTTGACCGCCGCCCTTGCGTACTTGCTGAAATTGGTTACTTCGGAGATGCGTTTTATTGCATTAATATCGCAAGGAAAGCCCCTTTACACAGCAGTGAAAATGCCTTAGAATGTTGTCGTGCCCCCAAAAGGGTCACCTCTTGGCTCGCGTCTTTAGCGTTAGCCGAAATAACAAGGGACTGGAGTCTGCGGGACCGGACTCCATCAATCGGCTCGCGGTCGTTGAGGGACGCCGCGGGCCAAAACTTTTTGCCGGATTCGGGATTCGGGATTCGGGATACGAGATTCGGCATTCGGCATTCGGGATGTAACCTCTCCCAAGCCCAGAGCCCAGAGCCCAGAGCCCAGAGCCCAGAGCCCAAAGCCGAACCCACAAACCACAAACCACCCGCCATGGTATAATTTTCCCTCGCGCCGACTTGGTCAGGCGTGCAGGTGTAAACAGCAATGGCAAAGGTCTGTCAGGTCAGCGGTAAGAAAGGCAACAACGCAAAGCACATCCGAAACCAGCACTCGGTGGGATGGCGATACAAGGCGCCCAAGAAGAACCGCGTTCAACTTCCCAACCTTCAGACCGTCAGGGTCAAGACGCCCCACGGCACCGTCAAGCTGACCGTCGCCACCAGCGTCCTCAAGAGCCCCGAATTCAACGCAGTTCTATCCGGCGTGAGACCCATGCCCAAAGCATGGGCCAAGAAGCCCGGCTACGGCGTCTGATCCGGCCAAACAAGAAGTAAAAGTGGGAATTTGCCGTACACGGCAAATTCC
>JANYLD010000051.1 GCA_025363835.1 Armatimonadota bacterium | reverse complement strand
CTTCGCCGTTGCCGACGCGCTCAAGATTGCCACCGCGGCCGGCGTCAAGCTTCCGGCCTCGACAACCACTGGTACCGCGCTTGGCGCCCAACTTGTGAAGCTCGGCCTGGACAAGCACAGCACCTTCTACGTCGAGTTCATGCTCGACAAGTTGCTCACCCACGGCATCCACAACAAGGTTATGGATGACATCGACACCCAGTTCGGCCAAGCAGCCGACGCGAGCTATCACAAGATTTCCAACCAGGCTTACTACGACCTCGCTCACGCGATGGGAATGAACAAAGTCAAGCTTGCGGAGTTCCACTAAGATACAACTGCACATGGCACGCGCTTGCTTGCCATGTGCGTTAATTGCATTACACGGATGACAAACGACGATTACGAGAAGAGAGCCTGGAACACAGGCCTCATCACGGCGATGCTGTGGACGGCCGGCCTTGCTCTCCTCACGGGGTTGGCTCTTTTCGCTCCCTATAAACCGGATGTGAAGACTGCTTACTCAAGCGTCGCAATGATCACCCACGGTGGCTTCCTGGGTTTCGTTCGGAACCTGCACCACTGGCTTTCGGCACTCCTGATCGTCCTAGGTGAAATCACGCTGATCGTCGGAATATTCAGAGGCGCCTACAGAAAGCCGGGGCAGTGGCTCTGGCTCTCCGTCATCGGTTTGTTCCTCGTGGGGCTGGCCTCGCAAATAACGGGGCACCTGTTGCCCTTTGACGTGCAGGCCGTACGGACTGCGGTGGTTGAGACCAGCATTGCTCAGAACGCTCCAGTCGTTGGCGTCGCTCAAGCCAATCTAATGCGAGGCGGTCCGAGCGTGGGCCCGGCAACGCTCCACCTTTGGTTCGTCTTTCACATCGCCGTGTTTACGGTTGCGCTCATCGCTTTACTGGTCACCATCCCCGTGCTTGCCAAAAAACTTGGCTTGACCCTTAACAAAGTCGCCTGGGTCGTTGCGCCCTTGGCCGTCGCAATTTTGGCTTCCGCTTTGCTGAAGGCGCCACTGGGCAACCCAGCTTCAGCAGCGGACTACAACGACTTTACGGCGCTGCCCGAATGGTACATCCTGCCTCTCCACAGCTTGCTCACCCTGTCGCAATCGGTAAGTCCGGGCATGGCCTTTGTCGGGACGATGGTCATTCCGGCCCTTGCAATTTTGCTTTTGATCGCACTTCCCTGGCTCGACAAAACCGGACATGCTGCGTGGAGCAGAGGGCTTGGCACGGTTGGGGCGCTTTGCTTGATCATCCTTCTGGCGATTGGTGGAAAGGACCTTGCGCCACCCGTTGGAAATCAGATTGTCGCCAGTTCCAGGGGGACTGCTTCTGCGGGCCAGAAGATCGACTCGAAGTTGATCGCCCAAGGAAGGAATGTCTTTTCAGCGCAAGGCTGCGGCGACTGCCACAGCATCGCCGGGAAAGGGGGCAAAATTGGTCCCGAATTGACCGCTGAGGGGACGAAGAACGCAAGTGTTGACTGGCAGATCAAACATCTCGAGAACCCACCAGCAGTCACGCCGGGCTCGACGATGCCGAAGTTTGCGAATGTGAAGCCTGCAGACCTTTCTGCTTTGGCGCAGTATTTGGTGTCTTTAAACGGCAAAAGCAAATAACGGAGCGTCAGGCCTTTCGCGCAACGATGTGAAAGACGTGCCAATGCTTCTTCACACCGACCGCAGTCTCCCCATCACGCTCCACTTCCTCAAAAAATAGAACTTCAAACGGTTCCAACAGTGCATCGACGTCCGTACGCGAATGCACTGTGTAGCCTCGGTCTCGCCACTCGTCGTTGACTCCAAGTAATTGGCACGAGAGGATGCCGCCGAACTTGATAGAAGCGATGAGGCGGGGCCAGAAGGCGTTGAACTCGGCGGGAGTGAGGAAGAAGAGACAGAAGTGGGCGGCGACGAGGTCGTATTTGCCGAGCTCCAACTCCTGAAATTGCGATCTAACGATCTTTGCCGTAGCGCCGCTGGGCAGACGGGATCTCAAAATAGCGAGAGCCTCTTCTTCCGCGTCGACGGCGGTGACGTGAAAGCCCTTTTCAAGCAAATGGAGAACGCCGTGTCCTACACCGCATCCAAGCTCCAGCGCTTCCCCGCCCCCGGGTAAATGAGGCTGGAGGTTTTCGTAGTGGGGATGGACAGGTTTTGCGATGCTGGCCTGATAGTATTCAGACCACTCAGCTTCGTTGGGTAAAGACATCCCCCTGATTATCGCGGATCAAGGCTCCATTTAGCAGAGAATACAGCGGAAATCACGACATACATTTGCAATTCAGTTCAGTTCGTGTTAACATTTCGCTTCTAGCGATCCGTAGAGGTAACAATGGCGACCACACCACCACCTGACGCGATGACAACTAAGGTTGAAGATAAGAATTTCTTCCACCTGACGCTGATCATCATTTTTGGCATTTTCGCCACAACCCTGCCCCAACCGCAGGTTCTCGGCAGACTCCCTCTGCAGTTTCTCTTAAAGAATCAACTGCACACCAAGCCGGATCAGATGGCTTTCTTCTTTCTGGCGTGCGGTCTCGCCTGGTATATCAAGCCAATCGCGGGAATTCTGACGGACGCGTTCCCCATCTTTGGCACCCGCCGACGCCACTACATGCTCATCAGCACGTCACTGGCAGCCGTGAGCTGGATTGGACTGGCCGTTATCTGGCACGTCTTTCCAACCTATTGGGCCCTTTTAACTGGCGCTATCATCGTGAACGTTTTCATGGTGATGGCATCCACCGTCACCGGCGCGTTCCTTGTTGAAGCAGGCCAAAGCTTCGGCGCAACCGGGCGTCTGACCTCGGTTCGTATGTTCGTTCAAAACGTGGCGGGCACCATCAATGGCTACGTAGGCGGAATGCTCGCCAGCATGGCGTTCCTATGGGTCGCCGGCGTTAACGCCGTCCTTGTTTTCTCTCTTTTTCCGATCACGTACGTGTTCCTAAAAGAGAAAAGGAGACGGGACTCCAACACGCAAGTGCTGGAGAACGCTGGCAGGCAAATCGGGAACATCGGAAGATCGGGCACCCTTTGGGCCGGGCTCGGCTTCATCTTCCTTTTCTACTTCGCTCCCGGGTTTGCGACCTTACAGTTTTATCGCCAAACAGATGAATTGAAGTTCACCCCGCAGTTCATCGGGCTCCTGGCGAGCATCGGCGGCATTCTTGGTCTTTTATCCTCGGTCATCTACGGCTATATGATCAAGAAGTTCAGCCTGCGCACAATGTTAGGTTTTGCCATCTTGTGCGCCGGGCTCGGGACTCTTCTCTACCTCCCGATCTTCTACACGGGCTCCAAGAGTGCGATGCTGATAGATGGCCAGAACGGACTCTTCTTCACCCTCGCCGAAATCGGCTTGATGGACCTGGCCGCTCGCTGTACGCCGATAGGCTCGGAAGGGTTGGGATACGGTTTGATTCTCTCTGTCCGCAACTTGGCCATCTTCGGAGCGGACTATCTGGGGTCCAAACTTCATGACGTGAACCCTCACACCTTTACCTTCTCAACGATGGTATGGCTAAACGGAGGAACCACGCTCATCGTGCTCCTTCTCCTACCTTTCCTTCCGGCAGCTATGATGCGAACGAAAGACAAGCCCACTCCCTCCGAGCCCGATCCAGAGCTCCGGCCGGCCGAAGACGATATCTAAGCGGAGAGTGTTGAGTATCGAGTTGTTTAACCCTCGATACTCAACATTTGAAACACAATACTTGATGCCCAAGACTTGACACTTCTCGCCCGAAATCCCCAAAACATTGTCGAGTGTCAACAAACGGCCGATCGTCAAGCACATACTCCATTGAACGGCTCAATCGGGAGGAAATGCTTTGCTTATCATTGCTGCTGTAGCGACGCTTGCACTCGCTCAGGGGAACGCCCAAGAGATGCGGCTTCTGCGCTATCCCAATGTCCATGGGAACGAAATCGTCTTTACATATGCGGCCGACCTATGGACGGCCGACATTAACGGTGGGATCGCCCGCAAGCTTACGTCCAGACCCACAACGGATGTCCGAGCTCACTATTCGCCGGACGGCTCGATGCTCGCCTTCACAGGCAACTACGACGGCAACGATGATGTCTACGTGATGCCGGCGCAAGGCGGCGAGCCGAAGCGGCTGACGTTCGATTCCATTCCCGAGAACGTGGTGGGATGGACGCCAGACGGAAAAATCGCCTACATCTCGCGTGCGGGAAGCAACTTCGGCCAGCTTCCGCGTCTTTGGCTGGTGAACCCGCAAGGCGGACTCCCCCAACCTACACCGGTCTTGGAAGCGGCCGATGTCTCGTTCTCCCCTGACGGGAGCAGGGTCGCTTACCACCGGATGAACAGCAATCAGTTCAACTGGAGGCACTATCGAGGGGGCACCCAAGGCCGGATCTCGATCTTCGATCTTAAGAAGGACACGTACAGCGAGCTTCCCTCCGGCAATTTCAACTCCTACTCGCCCATGTGGATTCGCGACTCAATCTACTTTGTGAGCGACCGAGAGCTCGACACGATCAACCTTTACCGTTACGATCTGGGCTCTAGAGAGACCAAGCGCCTCACCGAGTTCCAAGGTGGCGACATCAAGTGGCCTTCCAGCGATGGCAAGTCGATTGTCTTTGAGCGGGATGGCTATCTGTACGACTACGACACCCTTTCGAACAGCCTAAAGAAGTTGAATCCGCAAGTCCTGTCCGATGACATTGCAGCCCGGCCGCAACTTCGAAAGCTTGGCAGCCAAATCAGCTACATCTCGCTCTCGCCTTCCGGATCTCGGATTGTGGCGGAAGCGCGTGGGGATGTGTTTAGCGTTCCTGTCAAGGCCGGCGATACGCGAGATATGACGAGCACCCAGGGAATTCGGGAGCGATTTCCGAGCTGGTCGCCGGACGGCCAGACCATCTCCTACGCCAGCGACGCGGGCGGCACATGGCAGCTTTACACCCAGCCGCAACTGGGCGGTAAAGCGACGAAGATAACCGAACTGCCGAGCACGGAATTTACTGCGATAGGCTGGTCGCCAGACTCCAAAAAGATCGCGTTTTCAACCCGGGACTACAAGATCCATGTGGTTGACGTCGCTAGCAAACAGACTGTAGACTTCGACCAAGACGATCAGGGGACCATCACCGCGTTTGACTGGTCGCCAGACAGCCGATGGATCGCCTATTTGAAGAATTCGCCTAACCTTTACGGGGAAGTGCACCTTTACAACGTCGCCTCAGGGAAAGGGACCGAGATTACGGGTGACGAGTTTAGAACGGACTCGATCTCTTTCGATCGGTCCGGCAAGTATCTGTATGTGATCTCAGGTCGGGACGTGGACCCCAACAATGGGCGAGACAATTTGGACGTGACGACCGCAGCATTGCGACAGCGCGTGTACATGATCGTGCTGAACGCATCGCAGGAGAATCCTCTGATGCCTTCGAGCGACGAAGAACCGGTTGCTGCTCCGGCCTCAACCCCCGGCGAGCCGGTTCAAAAACCTGCTGGAGACGCGGGATCGCAGGCGGGCCCGAATAAGACTGTTCCGCAGGTGCAGGTCGACCTTCCGAATCTCGGTGATCGGATTGTGGCCCTACCGTTCCCAGCAGGCAAATACAACGGGATTGAAGGCATCAACGGAGGAGTGCTCGTCTTCACGGATTCGGGCATCAGCCGTTTCGATGTGGATAGCCGTGAGGTCAGCCCATTTTTCAGCGGTGCTATAGCAAACGCTTCCTTCAATCCGGCTCACACTAAGATGGCCTACCAGAGCGGGCCCGTTATTGGCGTCGTCGACGTTCGGCCAGGGGCAAAGATTGGAGACGGCTCGGTCGATCTGAGCAACGTCGAGACGATCGTGGATCCTCGCCTTGAGTGGAAACAGATCTATTGGGACGCTTGGCGATGGGAGAAGGACAACTATTACGATCCCAAGATGCGCAACCTGGACTGGCGGGCGCTAGGCGACCACTACGCTGCCTACCTGCCGTATGTAGCGCATCGCAATGACCTCACTTACGTGATCGCCCTCTTGATTGCCGAGTTAGGAACGAGCCACACGTATACGGCCGGCGGGGACGCGGGCCCCCCCGCGCCGTTGGTGAAAGTCGGCCATCTTGGCGCGGATTATGAGCCCGCAAATGGCCACATCCGATTCAAGAGAATCTACAAGGGCGCCAGCTTCTATGAAGACCGACGCGGGCCGCTGGGCGATCCGGGGGTCAAGGTCAATGAAGGCGACTACCTGCTTGCCATCGACGGCATACCGCTCGACGACAACACGAACCCTAACTCGTTAATGATCGACAAAGCAAACAAATACGTGACTCTGACCGTCAACAGCACTCCTTCCATGGAGGGAGCCCACAAAGTTCGAGTGAGGCCGATTACGGATGAGATTCAGCTTCGATATGAAACTTGGGCTGAGGGCAACCGGCAGTTGGTTGAGAAGCTTTCGGGAGGGCGAGTCGGTTATGTTCACGTGCCAAATACATCGACTGAAGGCGCCATCGAGTTCGTGAAGGGCTATTACGCGAATGTCGGCAAGGACGCACTCGTTGTCGATGAGCGTTTCAACGGGGGCGGCTCGATTCCGACTCCGTGGATCGACATTCTGTCTCGCAAGTACGAGACGCTTTTCCGAGGACGCCACGGCTCCGATATTGGCTTCCCTCTACGAAGCATCGACGGGCCGAAGGTGATGTTGATTAACGGCTATGCGGGTTCAGGGGGAGACATGTTCCCCTACCTATTCCGCCGCCAGAAGATTGGACCGCTGCTTGGCGAGCGAACCTGGGGCGGATTGGTTGGCTATAACGAGCAGTACGCACTTGAAGACGGAGGTTGGGTGACCGCGCCGGAGGCGGCCTTCTATGACCCGTCGACCGGCAAGTGGATCGCGGAGAACCACGGCATCGACCCGGATATTGAGGTCGACGCCCGGCCAGACTTGATCTATCACGGGGAGGACCCGCAACTGCAGTCGGCGGTTGATTACCTGCAGAAGCAGCTCAAGGCTCATCCGCCGATGGCGCCGAAGCGGCCCGAGATCATTCCTCTCAAGCCCCGCTAGGATCTCGCGCCTCGGATCTCGGATCTTGGATTTGGGATTCCGGTGCACCAATGCTAAGGGCGTTTCATTCTTGCGAATGAAACGCCCTTCCTCATTTATTCTCAGATCCGAGATCCGCGATCCTAGATCCGAGATCGCCTCAGCCTCCAAGCTGTTGTATTGCGCCCTGCGCTGCTCTTCGGGTGAAGACCATGCTGTTGGTGGTAAGAGGGCGGATGTATTGCGCGGCGGACTTGTCCCCGTAGGTTGCAAGCGCGTTTATCGCGTCGTTTCTTGCGCCAAAGGAGCGCTCTTGGACGACCTTGACGAGGGCGTTGAAGACTCTGCGGTCGCCGGGCTTGTCCTTGAGGCCCCCTAGAACCTGAATGCAGGTCTGGCGAAGCCTTTCGCTATCTGGATTGGCGAGGACGCCGAGGGCGAGTTCCCTTGCCTTGTCCTTGTCGTTCTTCACGTAGTAGAACAGAGCGGCCGTGCGGAAGCCTTCGTCATAGCTCGGCATAGTCCATGCCTTAGCAGCAAGCGCGTCATCTTTGAGGCCTCTGAGGAGTGTTCGTGTAGCCGACTCTCGAATGCTGGGGATGGGGCTGTTTGCGGCCAGATCTCTTAGCTTTGCCTCGAGGGTGGACGTTATTGCAAGGCCGCCAGGATTGGAGGCTACTTCATTCACGAGCTTGGGGTCGCTGTTGTCCATCAACTGAACCAAGTAGGCTTCGTCCTTGACCACACCGATCATTCGCTCTAAGAGTTGCTCGTTCTTTTCTTCTTTGCAGAGGGTTTCCATCTGTTCCGCTGAGAGTTTCTGGAACATGGTTTCCTGAAGCCGAGCCTTCGCTGCCACATTAGGCGCATTACGGTACATCGTCATAAGCTCTTCGGCTGAGATCGGATAGCCGTAGGTGATGTAGCCGGCGAGGTAGACCTCCGGGTCGAGGAGGACGGGCTTACCGGCCAAGTCTCCAAGGGGCAATCGGGTCTCAGCTGTGGCAGAGTGGACCATCTTCTTTTCCCAAGTCGTTCCGTTCAGGATCCAGACCGGCAGATCGAGGGTGAAGATGGGAGCTTTCTGGTCGATGAGAAGGTCCTTGCCGTCTCGCTTGACCGTGATGTGGGGGACGCCGGCTCGCATGAACCACTCGTTCATGAAGGGATGCAGGTCGATGCCCGTTGACTTGGACATGGAGTCGAAGAAGATCTGCGTTGTCACGGGCTTGTATTTGTTGGCGTTGAGGTACTCCGAGATGCCTTTCCAAAATTTGGGTTCGCCGATGGAGTGCATCAGCCAGAACATCCGGCTGGCGCCGCCGGCGTATATGTTGTCGACGAAGAACTCGTCGATGGGCTCTTGATATCCGGTCCACACGATCGGAACGTTGTTTCCGCCGAACTTGCCACCCTGGAGAGTGTCGAAGCGATCCAAGTCGTATGCGTCCTCACCGTGGGCGTAGCGGGTGTAAAAGTGGGGCATGAAGGTGGCAAAGCCTTCATTGAGCCAAGCGTGGGGCCAAGTGGCACAGGTAACGGTGTCTCCGAACCACTGGTGGGCAAGCTCGTGAAGGTCTAAGCCCTCTGAACTTTGGACAGGGGAGTCCTCCGGCGGGAAGAGCGCGCTTATCGTCTGAGTTACCGCTGTGATATTCTCCATTCCGCCGAACATGTAGTCGGGCACCGCGCTCTGCTCGAATTTGGGATACGGGTAATTGAAGCCGGTCTGTTTGGAATAGAAGGCGATCATCTTGTCCGTGCCGCCGAAGGCGGCTTTGCCCATTGGCGCAAGCCCGACGGGGACGTTCCAGCGAACGACTGTCTTTCCAAAGTTGCCATCCGCGCCTGTGACGTATTGGCCAGTGATGAGGGAAATCAGGTAGGTCGACATCGGCTCGTCCATCCGGTAGTGAACGATCTTGGTTGCGCCGTGGGGCTTGACTTCGACGAGACGGCCGTTGGTGATGACCATGTAGTTCTTGGGCACGGTCACGTACGAGTCCCAGGTCGTTTTATCGTCAGGGTTGTCGTAAGTCGGAAGCCAATAGTGAGTATCGATCATCTCGCCTTGGGTGTAGACCACGCTGGTGTGGGCGGGGAATGCGCGCGACGCGGGAATGAAGTAGATGCCCGCCTCCGGGCGGCCGGAGTAGATCAGGCGGATGTCCAACTTGTCTTTAGGTCCGCTGGTTTTCGGCAAGGTGACGAGAACCATCTCGTTTCCGTAATGGAATTTCGCGGGCACCCCGTTGACGGTGACCTTCTTGATATTCAGCTTGTCTGAGTCGAAGAAGACCTCCCTCGTGTTGGGCTTGAGGGGTACGACTGTGTTAGTGACGTCGCCATCGATCGTGCCGAGCGTCTCGTCGAACGAGAGGCGCCAGGCCACGTTCTGAAGGTCATAAACCCTCGGCGGCCGGGCATTGTGCTGGGCCGGGGAGAGAGTGGTAAAAACGGACAGGACAGTGCAGAGCGTAAACAGGCGCAGGGGACGCATGACTGTAAGTTACCGAAATTCCTGTATTTCTGCACCTGATCGGCTGCAAACGGGTTTAGCGCGGCGCCTCGGCGGAGACGGACGAGTATCCGCAGCTCTACTTTGCGCACATGATGAAGGTCGGGGATGCGGTGACCCTGACCAAGCAGATCAGGCTTGCTTTCTCGGTTCAATGTCGAGTCGTTCGTGTCTCGGCATCGGACCACGCGAACCGAATAATCTTAGGCCCAAAGGTCCGAATCCGGGCCATTTACCATTTACCATTTACCATTTACCACCCCTGTGGGACTCGTCGTGGGTAAAACTGAACCCATGAGCCAGCCTTACAATCGCGTTTATAACTTCTCAGCGGGTCCGTGCACTTTGCCGGTGGAGGTTTTGGAGGAGGCCCGCGATGGGCTGATGAACTACCAGGGGACGGGGATGAGCGTGATGGAGATGAGCCATCGCTCGGCCGCGTTTGAAGGCATTCTGCATGAGGCGGAAGCCAATTTGAAGGAGCTGATGAAGGTGCCGGACAACTACCGGGTGCTGTTCCAGCAGGGCGGAGCGAGCATGCATGCGAGCATCATCGCTATGAGCTATTTGAAGCAAGGGCCGAAGCCGCAGTACATCACGACGGGCACGTGGGGCCAGAAGTCGATGGAGTATGCGAAGGTTGTGGGGGAGCTCGATGAAATTTACAGCGGGAAGGCGGACGGGTACCGCTGCGCGCCGGATTTTGATTCTTTGCCCATTAACCCAGAGGCCGCCTATGCCTACTTTACAAGCAACGAGACGATCCAAGGCGTGCAGTTCCAGCAAGATCCCAACGTGGCGGCGACCTGGGTTTGCGACATGTCCTCCGACATCCTGGCTCGCAACGTCGACGTGAGCAAGTACGCGATCATCTACGCGGGCGCTCAGAAGAACCAGGGGCCGGCCGGTGTGGTGACAGTGATTATTCGGGACGACATGCTAGCGCGGGTTCCGGAGAATATGGCCCCGATGTTTGACTACCGGGTGCAGGCTAAGAACGACTCGCTTTACAACACGCCTCCCTGTTGGCCGATTTATATGTGCGGCCTGGTTTACCAGTGGGTTGAGCGCGAGGGCGGCGTTTCCGAGATGAATCGGCGGAATAAAGAGAAGGCGGGTCTGATCTACAAGGCGATCGACGAATCCGGCGGGTTTTATAAAGGCCACGCGTCGCAGGAAGTGCGGTCGATTATGAACGTGTCGTTCACTCTGCCGGATGAGGCATTGACGGAGCGGTTTGTGAAGGAAGCGGAAGCTGAGAAGCTTGATGGTCTGAAGGGGCACCGGTCCGTGGGCGGCATCCGGGCGAGCATCTACAACGCGTTTCCGAAGGAAGGCTGCGAGGTCTTGGCGCAGTTTATGCGCGATTTCGCGGCGCGCGCTTGAAGGGGCGGGAGACCATGTGGAGTGCGGCATCTTTAGCGCCGCTTTCACCGAGGGCTTTAGCCCGGCCGGGTGCCGCTTGGTCATGGCCTGGCGCAACCTTGCTGATGGGTAGCATTTGTCGGGCTAAAGCCCTCGGTGAAAGCGGCGCTAAAGACGCTGCACTCCACATTCGGCCCTTAACCCACTCCGAGCGGAGCCCGTTGTGACTCTTTCCAAAGTCCTCGCGCCCGGGTGGGATGCGGTTGTGAAGAACTGGCGGCCGTTTGTGGTGATTCAGGCGGCAACCCTGTTGATGGTGACCGCCTTTTACACGCTTCCTGTTGCGCAAAGGGCTTGCGCGGTTTTGGCTCGGTGGAAGGCGGAGGGCGGGGTTTGGTTTGCGGCTTTTGCGGTGGCGGGGGCGGCAGTTTTGTTGCCGGAGATCGCCCGGAGGGTTACAAAGGTGCCTCGGGATAAGCCGCTGACGGTGGCAGACATGTGTTTCCAAGGTGGCTATTTCGCGGTGCTTGGGATCGCGATCGATGCTTTCTATCGGCTTTTGGGCCAGATCATAGGGCTAAATCCGACGCCGGAAGTCGTGGTCATCAAGGTTGCGACGGACATGATCGGGTTTTCTGGGTTCTTAAGCATGCCGCTGGCGGTTGTGTTGTTTGCCTGGCGCGACGCTGATTTTAACTTTCACGAAGCGGGGCGGTTGCTGTCTGGGGGTGGATTCTGGGAGCGGTATTTGCCGCTTATCGTTACCTGCTGGGCGTTCTGGTTGCCAGTAATGGCCTGCCTTTATTGTTTGCCGGTTAACCTGCAGTTTGTGTTTGCCGTTCTCACGGAGGCGGCCTGGTGTTTGCTTTTGGTCACCGCCGCGTCGCGGGTGCCTGAGGTCGATAAGACGATCGCGTAGCCGTTTGGGAGTGCGAGAGCTTGCTCGCGC
>JANYLD010000046.1 GCA_025363835.1 Armatimonadota bacterium | reverse complement strand
TCGGCCGCGTCGATCAGCGCCTCTTCCAAGCCATCCAATTCGCCATTCGCGGCAATGCGAATGGCTTGGAAGGTGCGGGTGGCAGGATGGATCCGCTTATCCCGCGCGCCAGGCGGTATCGCCGCCAGCACACACTCCACCAAATCCTGAGTGGTGCGTAGGGGCGCTTCTTTTCTTCTCTCTAAGATCTTCCGCGCGATGGCGAGTGACCAACGCTCGTCCCCATATTCTCTAAGAAGATCTGAAATCTCATGAACGCTGAGTCGGTTCAGCAGGGCGGACGCTGGTTCACCGCGAGTTCGGTCCATACGCATATCCAGCGGCCCCGGCGTTTGGAAAGAAAAGCCGCGCCCAGGGTCATCCACTTGTGCGCTGTTAAGGCCGAGGTCGAACAGGATTCCGTCCGCTTTCTTTTCCGCCTCTTGCATCACCGCCCTAATCTCTCTGAAGTCGCGATGCAGAAGCATAACCTCGGCTCCTTCCGGATGCCCAATCCTCTTGATCGCTTCGCTGAGCATCTGTTCGTCCCAGTCCAATCCCACCAGGGTGCCGCCCGGCCGTATCCTGTCGAGAAATCGGAGGCTATGGCCGCCCAATCCCAGAGTCCCGTCAACCACCGTTGCGCCCGGATGTAAAGGCAAAACTTCGAGGATCTCCTCGATCATAACTGGATCGTGACGCACGGTTCGGACGATACCGCCCCGTAGGGCGTTCTTGAGGTTTTCAAACGAAACAAGTGCGAATCCGCTGGTCCGCTCAGGGCTCTGGGCCACTCGATCTGGTGAACCATTCGCGCCCAAACTTAAACTCATCGGTTCACGCGGTTCCTTTCATTTGGCCCAGGGCTTTCGCGATAGCGTTGCGACGCTGTTGGCCATAGGTATCGGGATTCTCGTTATATTTTTCCCACTCTTCGCGCGCCCAAATCTCAGCCCGTTCGCCGCATCCAATAATCAGGACCTCTTTAGTTAGCTTGGCCAACTCCCTAAGTTTTTGAGGGACGACAACACGGCCCTGCCCGTCGCACCTCAGTTCATCCTCGGCAAGACCAAGCACCAGCCGCGTGAACTGCTGCCGCCCATCATTGATGCTCTCGTATTGCATGATGTCGGCCAGCATCCCGTTCCAAACCGTCTCCGGATAAATTGCGAGACAACCGGGATGGCCGACGGCGATGACGAACGAATCGCCAAGCCGGTCGCGCTTCTTTTTACTGAGGAGAAGCCTTCCCTTGGCATCGATGATCGCCTCCTCAGTTCCCATGAGGGGCTTCATCGTTGAACCTGCGGGCGAGAGTTCCGGCACCATTGTTGCAGAGCCCGTAGGCTGAGATAGTTGCGGGCGGCTTCAGCATCCTTGCTCCGCCGCCCGCCCAAACTGGTAGAGCACCCCGCCCTCACCAGGGTGGCCGAGAAGGACCGTCCTAGCCCTCCTCATCCACCTGTATGGGATTATAGTGGGCGAAACATGGGATTGCAAGGTTTCCGGTCCCGGCATACAGGAATTTCGCAATTTTTGCCAGCTATTGCAAGAACATGTAGACACAGTGTTACCATGTCTTTTCCGTTGAAATCATGTGCGCATTCTTGCAGCCTTATTGTGTGGAAAACTTTCGAAGCATCCAATTACCCCCCTTAACACCGTTCAGCTTGCGTCATGCCAGTAAAGTTACTGGGAGAATCTTAAGTTTTCCACAGATGTGGATTACTGCCGCTCAAGGGAGAGGCGCGAGAACAGGCTGATTAAAAGCTGATGCAAAGCTTAGGGTTGAGGAGAGAGCGAGTTTGGGAAATAACTGGGAAAACATCCTTGCGCTTCCGCCTTCCGCTTTCCGCCTTGCGCTCCGCCCTTAGCCTTCCGCCTTCGTCCTTGCCCAAAAAGCAACGGGGCCAAATCCATTTCGAGATTCAAGCCCCGCGCATTCATAGACCCGGTGGCGTCATGGCTGTTTCCAGAGCCTCCTTGGCTATCCCCGCAACACACATTCGGTCGCGGGTAATTGGTTGACGGAGTTGGCAAAGGACGGGTTTCGTTTCCACGCGCTCTACCACTTTCGTCGGAGGTTGTGACGAAGGCCCTCGCCGGCAGGAGTGAGAGCAAGTCCGCTCCCCTTCCCCCTTTGTGCCGATGCTTGTGTGGCAACGGCAGCAAAACAATCCAAACCCAAGGGCCCGATCAACCTCCGATTCTTAATTCCGAGCTCCGCGCTCCGAGTGCTGAACTCCCCGAAACGTATACTTCTCTATATATGCCCGCGCCCATCCTAGAAGCTCTCTCCGAAGGCGTCCTCATCTACGACGGCGCCATGGGCACCCAGATCCAAGCCGCAGACCTCAAGCCCGAGGCTTTCATCCTAAATGCGCCCACATACGAACACCCGCGCGTCCAAGCTGCCGCAGAGCGACTGGAGGGCAAAAACCTAGACGGCTGCAACGAGCTCCTTAATATCACGCGCCCCGAGGTCATCGAAGCAATCCACTCCCGCTACTTCGAAGCCGGCTCAGACATCGTGGAAACCAACACCTTCGGCGCAACCTCCATCGTCCTCGCCGAATACCAGATTGAAGAACTCGTCTACGAGATCAGCCTCGAAGCCGCCAGGATCGCAAGAAGGGCGGCCGACAAGCATTCCACAACCCGAAAACCTAAGTTCGTCGTAGGCGCACTGGGACCGGGCACCAAACTCGTCTCCCTCGGCCAAACCACCTGGGCCGACCTCGAAGCCACCTATTGCGACGGATTCAAAGGACTCCTCGAAGGCGGCGCCGACGCCCTCCTCCTCGAGACCCTCCAAGACCTCCTCATGGTCAAAGCCTGCATCGTGGGCGCCCAGCGGGCCATGGCGGAAACCGAGCGCAAGGTTCCCCTCTTCGTCCAGGTCACCATGGAGCAGACCGGCACCATGCTCCTCGGCACCGAAATGAGCGCCGCCCTCAACATGATCGAGGCCTTCCCCGCGGTCGTCGCCTTCGGCATCAACTGCGCCACAGGCCCCGTCGAGATGGCGCCTCACGTCCGCTACCTCGGGCAAAACTCCACCCGACCGATTGCCGTGCAGCCCAACGCCGGCCTCCCCATCATGGAGCACGGCCAAGCCAAATACAAGTTGACTCCGGAAGACCTCGCCAAGCACCACGACACCTTCGTCAGCGAGTTCGGAGTCGCCATGTGCGGCGGCTGCTGCGGCACAACCCCAGCGCATATCAAAGCCGTTGCCCAAGCAGTTGGCGGCCGCAAACACTCCGCCGACGCCCACTGGATCAAGAACCGCCATCTCTTCCCCGGCTTCGACTTCACCATGAAGACCGACGAGCAAGCCGCCGCCCAATCCCTGGTCGGCTGTTCATCCCTCTACCAATTCCAGCCGTACCATCAAGATGCCTCTTTCCTCATCGTCGGCGAGAAGACCAACGCCAACGGGTCGCGCGCCTTCCGAGATATGCTCGCCGCCGAAAACTGGGAAGGCCTCACCGAACTCGCGAGAGAGCTGGAAGGAGAAGGCTCTCACGTCCTCGACGTCTGCACGGCGTACGTAGGCCGTAACGAGGAGCGGGACATGCGCATCCTCCTCTCTCACTACAACCGCCACATCACCGTGCCCCTCATGATCGACTCCACTGAGTGGCCGGTTATCGAAGCCTCTCTCCAAACCGTGGCCGGCAAGCCCATCGTCAACTCGATCAACTACGAGGACGGTGGTGGCCGCGTCGACAAAGTTCTCAGCCTCTGCAGGCAATACGGCGCCGGCGTCGTCGCCCTCACCATCGACGAAGACGGCATGGCTAAGAGTGCCGAGAAGAAGGTCGAGATCGCCGACCGTCTCCTCAAAGCCACTCGCGAATACGGCCTCCCCGATCACGACGTGTTCCTCGACTGCCTCACCTTCACCCTCGGCTCCGGCGACGAAGAGTTCCGAGAGTCCGCCCACGAGACGATCAAAGCGATCGAGGAAATACGAAGAAGACACCCAAGAGTCAATAGCATCCTCGGCGTCTCCAATGTCAGCTTCGGCCTGAAACCCGCCACCCGCCAGATCCTCAACTCCACCTTCCTCCACTACTGCCTAGAGGCGGGCCTCACGGCCGCCATTGTCCACTTCTCCAAGATCAAGCCCGAGAACCAAATCGAGCCGGACGTCTGGAAGATTGCAACCGACCTGGTTTACGATCGCAGAGAATTTGCATTTCGCTAGTCACAGGTCGGAGTCTTATCTGCAAACGAAGCCCAACTTCTCGCAGGACCTCAAGATGCCGAAAGCGTACGATTGAGACGGCTACTACCCCACTCGTTACAGCATCGCTTACGATAAGAAGCATCACCAGTACAGTGTCACCCTGGAGAATCTCGCCATACAGAAGGCGGGTGTGATGCTCAACTCCAATTAGCCGTACCTTCGAGCGCCTGTGAGACGGACGCCTTAATTTGACGGCCAAGGTTGCTACCTCATCCCGGTTGAATTGAGGCGCTCCAGGTGGTCCCTGACGGCGCCTACGATGCTGACGAGCGTATAAGTGTCTGATTCGATCAAACAGTCAATCTCGAGCGTTCCCTCGTGGCTCGGAGCGTCGATAGTCAGGTGGCCGGGTCCCAAGACAATCACGAGTTTGACTCCATAGACGTCCTCAATAATCCCGTTCGGACCCGCACGCAAGACTGCCGCCCTTTCACCGGTGGAAGTCCGCCACAAGGCTCTTTTTATCCATACTTGGCAAGGCTTGTTAAACAAGTGCAGATTGAGACTGCTACCGGGCGCCATAGAAATGGGGACTCGGATCCTGAGCATTCCGTCTTCAAAATTTGCCGCAAAAGCTATCGACTGTTGAAGTCCTTTTTGATCCTGCCACGAAAGGCTGATCTTCTCCTCCAGACTTTGATCCGGGCGAATCATCGTTCTCAAGTGCAGCCACTCGTCCCAGAGGCTGTCGATCTCCTCGTCAAAAGCTCCATTGTTCAGTTTCTCTGGATCAAGAGCCGCTCTTAACCCAAGACCATACAAGCGCTTGACAAGTCCCGGCCATTCATCGAGCGCGTTCTCTGCGAAACGGCTATGGCTTAGGTTTGGATCTACTGACCCCGCCGCATCGTCCAACTGCTCCCTTGTTGCAGGGAGGTCGAAATATTTCACGATCGTTTCGACATGCTGACGTGGATTCTCGAGAAAATTCTCGTATCCGATGACGAGCCGACGACTGCCCTTCGTGTCTCTTAGCGAAGCCAAAGTGTAGTAGAGCCACAAACCCATCGTCCGCAGATCAATTCGGGAATGCGCGAGCGGCCCGTCGTCAAGAGAATCCTTGGCTAAGGCGCCAGAACGAGTGCGCATCGAGGTGAGCACGCTTAAGGGATGGCGAATACAAATCGCAAAAGAAGCTTCGAGATTCTCGATCGACAGGACGTCTCTGTAGACAGGAACCAACACACTTCCTAGTGGATCCTTGTAACCCCAATATGGCCTTCCCCTGAAGTGCTTCTTGAGCATTGCACCAACATGCTGGACCATGAAGCGGCCAGCAGGCCACTCCTTCCAATTTTCAGGGAGCCAGCGTCCGGAATAGAATTGAAGTCCGAACGACTCGGCAATCGCAATGTGCAACTGCTGCATATCGCTAAGTTCAAAATGCCCCTTGGGGTTGAACTCGTTCGCACCGTAAAGGTCCTCCTCTGCGCCGAAATAGACTCCCAAGCGAGAAAGAACGGCGGATACGGACGAAGTTCCACTTCGAACGGACCCCAGAACCATGATTGGCTGCCCGGAAAGCGCCACGCCTAACTACGCCCTCGAATCGTTGACGATTTCCGCTTGGTCAATCGGCTCCGAAGAATTTCCAACACCTCATACGAGATTACATCTCCTGCCTCGATCTTAAATTCGATTTCTAGATCGTCAACTTTTGTCGTCGGCACTTGAATGACGGCGGGGCCAGGACCGAAGCAAGTCAGACACATAAGCCCGTTTTTGCTGGAGATAAGGCCATTCGCTCCGGCCTGAATAATCGCCTTTTGCTCCCGGCCGCTTATGTGCCAAACAGCCTTCCGAATCCAAAAGTGACAGGGAATTTGATAAGGATCGAAGAGCAGAAAGGATCCCGGCATCGCATCTACTTTCAGTTGTTTCGTTTCCCACGAACCGGTCGGGAAGTAGTCCTCTTGGAGTGTTCCCGTGCCGTTTGCGTCGCGCCAGGACAACACCATTCGCCGCTCTGGAAGCTCAACGGCCCTGATCATCGCCTCGTAAACCTTCAATTCGTTGCACAAGCGATCGATTTCCTGATCGTACATGCCTTCGTTGAAACCTCGCTGGTTGGCAGCAGCCTTCCGGCAGAGGTCGTATACATGGTCCACCATCGGCGGCGCATTGGTCATAGGAGCAATGCTCTGTTGGTTCCCCCTAAACTCCTCAAGTAAGAAACTGGAGGCCTCGTTTAGGTCGCTTGCACTTGGCCGCCACAAATGGGTCATCTCAGCCAGGGCCTGCATCTCGGATTTGGGCTCACGCACCATATCCTCGTAAAGCGTAAGTCGGCGTTTTGCCTTCTTTGTCCCCGAAAGCGCGCCGAGCGTTTCGTACAACCACAACCCTACAACGCGGTCATCAAGGGTCCCGCGGTCGCTTAAGGCCGTCAAAGGATGGCGCACGCATATCCAGAAAACCGCAGAGTCAACACCACCTTCGGTTAACGCCTTCCGATAAAGGGGAAGCAGGACACTGCTATCCGTCTGATAGCCCCAGCTCGGTGATCCATTGAACTCGGCATCCAACCACCTAAGAATTGAACGGCACAGGGTGGGAGTACAAGGCCAGTCGACCCAATCCGGAGGCAAAAAGCTTATTTTGTACCGGGCTAAGCCAAATGCATCGAGGGCAAGCCTTTCTATGGCCTTGCCTGAGTCCTCGGCCGCAGCATCACCCAAAGTTTCATTGCGAATGGTCACACCAGCGTGCTCCAAGGCGACTGCCAAAGCGGATGCGCTACTCGATGTTCCGAGAAGAATGATAGGTTCGCCAGTCAGACTCATGGTGAAGGACACGAGGGAGGTATTGAAACCTTACGCTTGGCCGCGAATCGGATAGAGGTTACCACTCTGTCACGGAGATCCGGACTGCTTCTACGCACTGAATCAAGGGCCGGCGTGTCGAGGCGGTAACAGGAACGCCTTACCGCTGAGTCAGGCTGTAAGCGGCTAGGAGGCTGGCCTACCCTTCTCCAACTCGTTGCATCTTCCAGGTCCCGCGACACGTCTAGTTTATGAGTCATTTCTCAGGACGAAAGAATTTCATGCTAGACACACACAAAGAAGAATCCAGCACAGTAGTGATGGCGGTCCTCGCGATCCTCGTGCTGGTCATGATCGTCTGGGGTTGGATGCGGGTTCACACGACGACAGAGTTGAATCCGGTGAACAAGCCACCGGCCGGCAAATCTTTTGGTGGCGCCCCGTCAACGAGTTAACGGCCTATCGGTTTGGCGGGTAGTCTCTCGGCATGCATTGGTCAGTTGCAGCTTTTGCCACTACCGTATTTTTTAGCGGTAATGGACTCGTCATTAAGGACCTCAAGAAGGGCCATGGAGTAGGCGCCAAAGACGGCGATATGATCACCGTCAACTACACTGGCAAGCTCACGAACGGTACCGTGTTCGATAGCTCTAAGAATCCAGGTCGAACGCCGTTCCAGCTAACCCTCGGCCAACACCAAGTTATCTCAGGCTGGGAGAAGGGACTGCTTGGCATGAAGGTAGGCGGCCAGCGCAAGCTGGTGATCCCGCCCGACATGGCGTACGGCCCGGCCGGTCGACCTCCGGTGATTCCTGAGAACGCAACCCTCGTGTTCATCATCGACATGGTGAAGATCCAGCACCCAGGCAAATGATAGAAATTGAAGAACTCGCTCCCGGGGAAGGCCCGGAGGTCAAGGACGGCGACACTGTTGAAATGCACTACACGGGCTCATTTCCCGATGGGAAGAAGTTCGACAGCAGTCGAGATCGAAACCAAACCTTCTCCTTCCGAGTTGGCTCCGGCCAAGTGATAAAAGGCTTCGACATGGCTGTCATGGGCATGCGCAAAGGCGGCCAGCGCAAAGTCACCATCCCACCGGAGTTCGGCTATGGAGCTCGGGGCGCCGGTGGAGTCATCCCTCCCAACGCAACCCTGCAATTCGAAGTTGAAGTCGTCTCGATCCGAACCCGGACTTTTCCCGAAGAACCCGAACCCAGATGACAGAAGCCATCGGCACCGACCCGCGGTGTCCAAGGTGCGTCTCCTGCAAAACTTGCCTCAATCACCCGGCCATCGCCAACTTCCAGGTCGATC
>JANYLD010000371.1 GCA_025363835.1 Armatimonadota bacterium | reverse complement strand
GGTTGGCGATCATTCACAATGACTCGGTGAAAAAGCTGGCTTGGATTCCTGCCTTCATCTTGTCTGCGGGGATTCATGCCGGATTGCTTATCCCTCAAATTCCTAAGATTATCGACTTGCTTCAAAGGAGTGCTCATCGAGCAGGTCAGGCGGCAAGCCCTCAGGGCCAGGGAACGATTCTGGGCTTTGCTATCGGCTGGTGCGTCATTATCGGGGTCTGGTCGGCCATGGTGGCCAACGCCCTCGCTTCGCCGTCTAATCGCTGGGGCGGATTAGGCGCTTTTCGGGTCATCGCCATCGTCTGCGGATTCACGATCGCCCTGGACCTACTGGACAGCCCCTGCCTCTTTTCCTGCCCCCCTGTCGCGCTGGTGCTGCCCATCCTCACCTACGTGGCGATCTTCAATAACAGCATGCCGCCGCCGGAAGAGAGCGCGCCCTAACGGGATTGCTTGATTTTTGATTGCCGATTGCTCGATTGGGGAAGTTCGGGATTTGGGAGTGCGCGTGCTTGTGCTCGCGCTTTTGCAGACTTGCAAGCACGGCAGAATTTGTTAGCGGGCAAAAGCGCGAGCAAGCTCTCGCACTCCCAAATAGCTCCCAAAACTAGCGTCGCGCAGCTACCAATATCCGCATCCACTTGGGATCGCCCAGGTAATCGGTGTCAACACCGCGGTGGGTTCGGCTGCTGTGCTCGAAGTAGCCCTTGCCGAGGTAAATACCGGTGTGGCCCACCATGCCTCGCTTGGAATCCCAGAAATAGAGCCTGTCGCCTGGTTGAAGATCTTGTAATCGCGTCACCGGCGATCCGACATTAACCTGTTCGGCCGCGGTGCGTGGCAGATTCAGGCCTATCTTGCCGTACATTTGTTTGACGAAGCCTGAGCAGTCAATGCCGTTTTGGAGGTCATTTCCGCCCCACACGTAAGGAGTGCCCTTAAAGTCCATTGAGTACTGCGCAACGGCTGCCCGCATACTAGCGCCGCTCCGAGAGGAGAGCGAAGTGGGATAGGGCTGCGTCATTGCAAGCGGCATCGAGGCGGCGGGGACCTTGTATTCGTAATTCAACACGCTCATCGAGTCTGTCAAGGCGTATCCAAAGGCCATATTTTTCAACAAGACGAGCTTGTAGGGACTGTCCTTTTTGTAGTCGCGCACGACCAGGTATTCGTTGGGCTGCACGCTGTAGAACACGTGAGAACGGATCGAAGGACGGGCGTAGATTTTGGTGAGAGCCTTCGCCTGGGCGACGCGGCCGAGGGTAACCATCTTGGACGCTTGGCCCGCAAAAGCGGACACCGTCACGGCCACACAAAGCAACAAAGCAAGCTTTAAACGCAAAATCATAATCGCCGCTATAAGGTTAGGTACCACATTTCCCGGCAATTTTAATGCCAGGTTTTAAGCTAAAACGCCAATTCTAGCGAGCGACTGCAGGATCTGAAGGCCGTCTGTTGAGCCACAAATCGCTCTCGTCGCGCGCTCCGGATGAGGCATGACGCCTAAAACATTCCCTTGTTCATTAAGGACGCCGGCGATGTTATCGACCGAGCCATTGGGATTTGCCTCAGGAGTTGCCTGACCTTCTTGATTCACGTATCGGAAGGCAATTTTGTTCCCGTCTTTAAGCCGTTCTAGCGTTTCAGTATCGCAAACGTAACGTCCCTCGCCATGGGCGATGGGGATTCGGAGGGCGTGGTCCACACCTTGCGTCCAGAAGCTCGTCCGGTTTATGGGCATGAGGAAGACGTCTTT
The DNA here is from genome assembly GCA_025363835.1 of Armatimonadota bacterium. Taxonomy (GTDB): domain Bacteria; phylum Armatimonadota; class Fimbriimonadia; order Fimbriimonadales; family Fimbriimonadaceae; genus JANYLD01. Next base: position 10,390 of record JANYLD010000371.1, on the reverse strand, counting down.
GCAGACGAATTTCTGAGCCTCATTGAGGAGAAGTGCACCAGGCAGGAGGCCAGCCTCGCAAAGGACCTGGAAACCGTTGCAGACGCCAATAACCGGGCGGCCCTCTTTTACAAAGCGGGCGACCTCATTCATGATGGGTGCGCAGCTGGCCATGGCGCCGCATCGCAAGTAATCGCCGTAAGAGAACCCCCCGGGGATGAATACCGCGTCAAAGCCGCCTAGCGAGGTGTCTTCGTGCCAGACGTATTCTGCCTTCAGATGCAGATCGTCGTTGATCGAGTGGAAAGCATCCTGATCGCAATTGCTGCCTGGAAACCGAATGACCGCGACTTTCATTGAAGGACCTCGTACCGGTAGTCCTCGATTACGGGATTGGCGAGGAGCCGGTCGCACATTTCTTTTACGCGCGCATCATCCACCTCGCTCAACTGGAGTTCGATCAACTTTCCGATCCGGGCCTGTTCGAGTTCCTGATACCCAAGCTTCTGCAAAGCGCCCGCCACCGTCCGTCCGGCGGAATCGAGCAAAGAGGGCTTGAGCGTGACATACACGCGAACCGTGGGCATGTTCTAGTTTGGCACTTGGCGTGGCACTCTGTTGGGACCGCAGAGCGCTGGAACGCCGATGCTCCGCATGCGCAAGTGGAATATCTGCCGGCTCAAATATCGACTGCGGCTGCAGGCTATGCTTTCAACCGACCCTGATCCCATTTGACATGTCCCAAGAACCGCTGCGAATCACCCAGAAGCAAGCCCGCGCATGGCTGGTCGCCAGTCAGGGACTCACTACTCCGTTCGCGACCCCCGAGGAAGCGGTTAGAAACCTCTTCGCCGTCCAAACTCAATATGCGGCCAGCCTCGGCGTTGCCATTGCGACCCGGGTGAGGAGGATGAAGCCGGCGTGGCCAGATGCCGCTTTCAATAAGAACCCCACGCTGGTCAAGACCTGGTCTCTGCGGTCTACGTTGCACGCCCACTTGGTGGAGGACAGAGCGCTCGTCAAAGCCTTCTGCAAACCCCGCTACGACCAGTTTTTAGGTTGGATGAAGACCTACCAAATGGCACCTGGGCAGATGTTGTTCCGAGAGAACGAAATTCTGGAGGCTCTGGAACAGGGTCCTTTGACACGCCTGCAGATTCACGAGGCGGTGCCGGAGCTGAAGTCGCTGGACTGGAGTGGGTGGGGTGCCGATGTGAAGGGGCTGGCTTACAAAGGCCACGTCATCCTTGCTCCGTGTGGACCTGGGCAGACCCGTTTTGTTCTCGCCAAGCAGTGGCTTGGCTCGGAGCCGGACGATAGCCTTTCCTTTGAGGACGCTCTTGTCGAGATCCTGCGTCGCTACCTCCGCTCCCACGCCCCGGCAACGATAAGCGACTTCGCCTACTGGACCGGGATCAAGGCTGTCTCCGCCAGGGCGGCGTTTTCGCGATTAGCAGCTGAGCTCGTCCCGGTCGATGTGGAGAAGCTGGAAGGAACGCGTTACATCCTCGCGACCGACGTGGAAAGATTCCAAAAGCTGCCGGCCGCCACCGGGGTCCGTCTCCTCGCCAAATTTGATCCCCTCCTCATGTCCCATCGAGACAAGGCGCTTTACTTGGACTCGAAGCACCTTAAGACCGTCTCCCAACTAGCCGGCCAGATCGAAGCCTGCGTCCTCATCGACGGGAAGGTAGCGGGCATTTGGCGGCTGGCGCGCAAAGCAAACTCCGGCGAGGTCTCAGTCCAACAATTCCGACCGTTCAAGCCACGCGAGGTGGCACGCTTGGAAAAGGAAGTGTTGCGGCTCGGCCGGGCTTTAGGCGTGAGAGAGCTATCAATCGACCTGGATGCGAAGCACGTGACGCGTTAGGATTTGGAAGCTGGTTGGGAGTGCGAGAGCTCACCCCAATAACAAATCCGCGGTGCTTGGAGGACGGCGAAAAGCGCGAGCAAGCTCTCGCACTCCCAAATTGCCCCCTAATCACCGAATTACTTCCAATCCGCGCAACGCTTCCCGCATCTGCGCCGCAGGATCACCCAAGTGGTCGACCAAAACGGCGTTCCATCCATGCGCTTTCGCGGCCATAACGTTGCCTTCGTGGTCGTCAAAGTAAACCAGCCCCTCCGGCGCAACGTCAGCCTCTAAGTCAAACCGCCTGAACACAGCCGACTCTGGCTTCAAAAGACCGATGGTGTGGGACACCATTTTGAAGTCGAGGCCCTCGATCGACGGGTATGCGGAAGAATTCAATATCTCCCAGTGGAGCGAGTTTGTGTTGGAGAGACATGCCGTGGCGTGGCCGTGCGACTTTATCTCCTGAACAAGCTCTTCCGTGCCCTCATAGGGCTCCTGCAAAATCGCGTTATGAACAGCTTTCGCCTCGCCGGCCGAGACGCCCAGGTAGGTGGAGAGCTTTTCCAGATATTCCGTTGTAGCCAATGAGCCCAACTGGAAGCCGTCGAAGAGAGCGAAATCGGAAAGCTCGTAAAGCTCTTCGTCCCGGAGTCCGGTTTTGACTCCCGCCGCCAACGCGCAAGACTGCCACGTGCGGCGGATGCGGGCAAGCACGCCGCCCAAATCGAAACAGACCATCCTCGTGGAAGTAGCTGCCATAGAGTTCAATTAGACTTGTTTATGCACTTTAGTTATGGGCGGGCGAAGACCTAAGACGTGAAAACAGCCGCTCGGTTCCAGTTTGATAATACAAACACCGCAATAAACACTCTTTCTCGAATGACCAAGCAGATTTACCATGTCATTCGAGAAGTAGGCGTGTGGATTTGAAATCTACCGCCGATGATTCCCTTTGAAGATAGGCACGCAACGGCATGGCCTGAGCCGCTCGGTTTGCGTAGCCAGTTTCGCAGGAGTTTCGCTGGTCATGAAAGCACGTAGCCTTTTGGTTCTTTTCGCTGCCTTCGCCGCGTTGGCGCCTGCAAGCGTGGACAACAGCTCGGAGGCATTAAGAGGACGGTTACTGCCTGACCTGCCGGAGCATCTTGAATTCGCTCAGAAGGACATGCTGCATGGCCAGGTCCAGGACGCCCTCGCTCACATCGGTCTGATCTTAATGGACCACGCGACCTACCACATCAACTTCGACACTGTGCCCCCTGAGAAGCAGGCCGAATGCACCGCTGCGTTCCGAGACGCGATCGCCATGTGGGACAGGGCTCTTGGCAATGGGTTCGAACTAGACGAAGTTCCCGCGGACCAGCCGGCCGAGATCAACGTCACTTTCCAGCCGGAAGTGAAGCAGGCCGGGAGCGAGGTCGCAGGCTACGTCACTTGGAGCCGCAAGGTAGTCGGTGGCACGGACGGAACTCCGATTCACATGGATTTCACCGCTGACGTGCGAGTTCGCACCATCCAGCCTGACGGCGAGCAAATGCTGCTCGAACACATGCGTCACACGTCTGCTCACGAGCTTGGCCACGTGCTTGGCCTCGACGACAGTCCGTTCTACGGCGACATCATGGGGCCGCTTGATTTGCAGCACCCGGTGAGCGACTTTGAGTCCGCAGAGCTTGAGAATCTGCGAGCGGTTCGAACGCAGGCTGAAGAAGTGAAAGAGCAGGCCCTGGCTATGAAGCCCTGACCTCCGGGCTTGCTCGGGTCGGATTTTCACCACGGCGGCACGACGAGCACAGCGAGCACAACGCCGGAATGTCAATTGTCAACAGCGGGCCTAATGGCTCTGCGGGGATTAATATCCGTCGTTGTGAATCGTTGTGCTCGTTGTGCCGTTGTGGTGAAAGTCCCAGAGTCCACGACGCCCAATGGTTGACTTAGGGTTCTTTGACTTTGCTGCTCCGGAGGGCATGGGGACGCATGCTCGCCGGGGTGCGCGCCGGGACGGCCGCGCTCCTGGTTTTGCGCGAGAAAAGGGGCGCATGGCGGGTGCGCTAAGCCCTGAATCTTAATCGCTCTTACACGGAACAATCTAAGGTCCACCACTCTAGAACCATCCATTTATTAGCCGCCGCTCCAAACCACGCGTTCGCCGAGCTGTCCGGCCGCCCTTTGAACCAGGCAGCCAGCCGGTCAGACGCTATAATGAACCTGTGCGGCTGATACAGGCCCTCCAAACCCCCTTCCTTATCGGCGACGGAGCCAACGGGACTCGTGTTGCTGAACTTGGGTTCACCGAGCAGCCTTACGACTTGGCCAATTTGCTCGCGCCCGAGCTTGTGCGCAAAGTGCACGAAGAGTATTTCGACGCGGGCGCCGACTTCGTCGAGACCAACACCTTCCAAGCAAACGCCATACGCCTTGCCGGCCTCCACATCGATCCCTATGCTGTCAACGTGGCGGGCGCTAATCTCGCCCGGCTGGCGGCGGGAGAAAGGCTTGTGCTTGGCGCCATTGGCCCTTGTGGCAAGCCGATGGCCCCGATTGGCCATATCTCCGAAGCAGAAGTGTCCGCAGCCGTAAGCGCTCAAGCCCAAGCGCTCGAAGAGGGCGGCGTGGACGGGTTCATGCTGGAAACCTACATCGACATGGCCGAGCTTCGAGTTGCCGTTGATGCGGTTCGTAGCGTCAGCAGCCTCCCCATCATTGTCAGTAAGGCTTACATCGAAGATGGCGAAATGCTTGCAGAAGGTCTGCCCGTTCGCTGCGCACAGGAGATGGCCGATCTCGGCGTAGTCGCGGTCGGCGCCAACTGCATTGTGGGACCGCAGAGGATGCTGGACCTCGTCCGTATGATCGCGGAGACCACGGAGCTACCCATTCTCGCGATGCCAACACCGGGCATGCCGCAATTGGTGAAGGGACGGGTTACCTACGACACCGCGCCCGAATACTTCGCCAAAGCCGCGGCGAGGCTCGTGGAAGAAGGGGCTCGGCTTATTGGCGGCTGCTGCGGAACGACGGCAGAACATATCCGACAGCTTAGAAAGGAACTGGGTCGAGGTCCGGCAAGAGTCAAGCCGCGAGCCCAGATCACCCGAGAGGCCCGGGAGCGCGCTCCCATTCCCCAGAGCGAGCCCAGCGAGTTGGGCCAGAAGCTCGGCAAAAAATTCGTCGTCGCGGTGGAGATGGATGTCCCCCGTGGACTTAATCTCGAGAAGCTGATGGCGGGGGCGAAAGCGCTTAAGATCAGCGGCGCAGACGTCATCAACGTTTCCGATGGAGCCCGCGCACGCCTCAGAATGAATCCGGCAGCGGTCAGTTCCATTCTCCAGAGCCGGGTAGGCATCGAAGTTGTGATGCACTTCTCCTGCCGGGACCGCAACATGCTCGCGATCCAGTCTGATTTGCTCGGCTGGCACGCAATGGGCATTCGAAACATCCTCGCCGTCACCGGCGATCCTGCCCACATTGGCGACTACCCGAGCGCCACGAGCGTTTTCGACATCGACGCGATTGGCCTCATCAGGATTCTTTCTCGCTTCAACGAAGGCATTGACTTGGCCGGCTACAGCGTTGGCCAGAAGTGTGCGTTCACCATCGCCTCCGCCTATAACCCGCTCGCTCTTGAACCGCAATTCGAACTTGACCGCCTCAAGCGTAAGGTCGACGCGGGAGCGCACGTCATTTACACCCAGCCTGTCTTTGAATCCTCGTTGGCGGAAGAAGTGGCGGAGACTTGCGCCAAACTCAACGTTCCTGTATTCGTCGGAGTTCTTCCTCTACGAAACGCCCGCCACTGCGAGTTCATGCACAACGAAGTGCCGGGTATCCGGATCCCGGATCGGCTGCGAACGGAGATGGCAGAAGCCGCCGACGATGCGGGCGCCCTCGAAATTGGCATCCGGGAAGCGCGGAAACTGGCCGCAACCATCAAGACTTGCGCCCAAGGCCTCTACCTCATGCCTCCGTCCAACGGCCACGCGATCGCCCAGTGCGTGATTGAAGCCGTTCAATAATGTTGAGTGCAGCGACCCGACGCCGCTTTCTCTGCCGGGACCTGGCCCGGCTGGAATGAATTAGCCACAGATTAGGTTGAATTGAGCATCGCCGCCGGGTCGGCGCAGATGAAAGCAGCGCCAGGTCGCCTACTCCAAAATCGGATGAATTCAAAGCCACCCCTCGTCTCTCGTCGTGACGTCCTCCGCTGGGGCAGCGCGGGAGCGCTCTTGACGCTAGGCGTCTGCGCGACCGGCACGGTCGAGTCTTCAGCGCTGGTGCTCGAAAAACATGAACTTATGCTCCCGAAGTGGGACGCGGATGGCTTCCGGGTCGCCGTTATCTCCGACATTCACGTCAACGATCCCATCGCCGGCGCCAGAGCGCAGGCAGCGGTCCAACATGCTTTGGACGAAAAGCCCGACCTCATCGTCCTTCCAGGCGATTTCGTGAATTTCGGCTGGTCTTACACGATCGATGGGATGATCAAATCTCTAGAAGGTCTTCACGACGCCAAGTGCCCAATCCTCGCCACGCTTGGTAATCACGACTACGACTCGACAAATCCGGACGGCATCGTGGAAGCTATGACCAAGCGGACGCCGGTTAAGATGCTGAGAAATGAGTCCGTCGAGATCGAGGGGGTCACCGTCGCGGGCATCGACGACGCCCTCTTCAACATGCAGAGGCCCCAAATCGTGGGAGATATCCAGAACAAGTCGATTCTTGTCCTCTTTCACGAGCCAGACTACGTAGTCGATATGCCACGCAACGCGAGCCTCCAGATCAGCGGCCACAGCCACGGCGGTCAGCTTTGCTTACCCTTCGGCTATCCACTCCTGCACAGGCCCGGCGCGCGGCGGTACATCACCGGCGGCTACTACCCAGACGCCAACGTCCCGCTTTATCTAACCCGCGGCGTAGGCACCGTCGGCCTCTCCATTCGAACCTTCTGCCCGCCAGAGGTGACCATCTTGACTCTCCGGAGCGCCGCTTGAATCTGAAGCCACTTGCTTGGCTAGCGGGCGGCGTTGGAGCAGGGATGCTGCTTTATGGGGCCTTTGTGGAGGCGGAGCGGCTCGTCGTGCGACGCCAAACTCTCCGCTTGCCTAACTGGCCCTCGGAGCTCAACGGCTATACCATCGCGCTCATCGGCGACTTTCATTTGCGAGACCGGCACACTGTGGACTTGACCAAGCGCGCAGTGGAAGCTGCGCTAGACGCCAGACCCAACATGGTCGTTGTCGCGGGGGACTTCGTCGGCTACTGGAAACCCCGAAGTCCTTGGCTCATCGGCGAGGCGCTTGAGGAGCTTCAGTCGATGAACGGCAACATCATCGCGGTCCCCGGCAACCACGACTATTGGGCCGGAGACGCGGCTTTTCTGGTTCCCATCTGCGAGGAACTTGGCATCCAACTCCTCCGCAACGAATGTGTGCAAATGGACGACATCGAGTGGATTGGAATCGATTCGCTCAACGCAAAGCGAGCTGATCCGGACAAGGCGTTTGCTAGCTCGAAACTCGGAGCGCGGAGCGCGGAATTAACGGAAGAATCCACCCCCTACTACTCCGCCTTGAGCCCTCAACCCTCAGCACCACTACAGCCCAGAGCCCACAGCCAACAGCCCACCATATGTATCTGGCATGAGCCCGACTCCGTCCGTCACCTGCCGTTCGATTGCGACCTTATGCTGAGCGGCCACTCCCACGGTGGCCAGTTCGTCTTCCCAGGCGGCTTTGCCCCTATGACCACAAAGAATGGAAGGAGATACCGCGGCGGTTTCTACCCAAATGCGTCAACTCCACTTTATGTAACCCAGGGGATAGGCACGACAGGCCCGCCGGCAAGATTCCTTTGCCCTCCAGAAGTAGTTATATTGAACATTGAACGTCAAAATCAGAGCATTCCATAAATGAATGACGTATCATAAATTGCTGCCCCAACAGCAAAACCTCAACATCGAATTCCAAGTTTTGCCATGAAGCAGCAGATTTCAAGCCAAGCCGAACTTGCTTCGGAGATGTTGACCGACATTGCTATTGCGAACGCCTTTCTGGCTTCGATTATCGAGTCCTCCGACGATGCAATCATCGGCAAGACGTTGGAAGGGATCATTCTAAGCTGGAATAGGGGCGCCGAGAGGATTTTTGGCTACACCGAGCGCGAAGCTATCGGACAATCCATCCTGTTGATCATTCCTAAGGACCGCCACAACGAGGAGGCGGATATCCTCAGCCGCATTCGCAGTGGCGAGCGAATCGATCATTTTGAAACGATCCGGCAGCGAAAAGACGGAGCCCTTCTCAATATTTCAATAACAACTTCTCCCATCAAGAACCGCGAAGGAAAGATCATAGGAGCCTCCAAAGTCGCCCGAGACGTCACGTTTCAGAAGCAGGTTCAGGAGCGATTCACCACCGAGTTGGAAAGTCAAGTTCAGCAGCGCACTGAGGACTTGATGAAAGCCAACAAAGAGATGGAAGGCTTCACATATTCTGTTTCGCACGACCTCCGCGCTCCTTCGGGCTATCGTTTCCAGCAGCATGATTTTGCGAGAAGAGTATGCGGACAAGCTCCCCCCTGAGGCCAGGGAAGAGCTCGAGCGGCAGGCAGTTGCGGCAAACAGGGTCGCGAAATTGATCGATGACCTGTTAAGGTTCTCAAGGATCGGACGTCAAGAGCTTGCCAGGAAGGATCTTGACGTGACGACAATAAGCCAGGAAATCGCGCACGATTTAAAGGGGGCCTACCCCTGCACTATCTTCGAAATTGAAGAAGGCCTGACCGCATGCGGCGATCCTCCCACCATTCGGCTAGTTCTTGGCAATCTTATAGAGAATGCCTGCAAGTTTTCCGACGGTGAGGGAACCGTTCAGGTGGGCTGCGACAATGGCGCCATCTTCGTAAGGGATCAAGGCATTGGATTTAATCAGGTCTATGCGGACAAGGTCTTCTTGCCCTTTGAAAGGCTTGTTCTAGACCGCGACTACCCCGGCACGGGCATCGGACTCGCAAACGCGAAGCGTATCGTCGACCGGCATCACGGCAAGATTTGGGGCGAAAGCCTTGGAGCCAACGAAGGCGCCACCTTTTACTTCGAATTGCCGAACGAGTAGAGTGGTCCACCCGAACGACGGCCCCTCAAGCGGAAGTTGCCGTTCGGATCGCAAAGCCGGGTTCTAGTCCACTATTCGCCACGGAAGTGCCGTAGCAGGTATGGACCCGGTAATCCCTTACCGAGAATTGATATAATCGGGAGCGCGTGGAGAGATGGCTGAGTGGACGAAAGCGCCGGTTTGCTAAACCGGTAGGGGAGTAATCCCCTCTCGGGTTCGAATCCCGATCTCTCCGCCAGAACTGTAATGAACGGTTTTGGTCAATGGGCGCGTCCTCCTGAACTGAAAGACAACGGATGCGACGCTTAATACTTCTCCTCTCGCTGGTCTGCTTGGCCACCCTTGGCTCTGCTCAGACCATCGCTCAGTATCTGCAACTGCGCAAATCGCTTGGCATTACTCGGCCGACCGACATGAGTGCCCTCGACACGATTATCGGCGACCGGATCGTGGAAGTCAGCACCATCGTCAAAGGCAGCTTCCGAGTCGACAACCGCGGCTCGCTCATGATCGGCCGGCCTGACGGCGGTACCGACGTCGTCGATTGCCCAACGATCCCGGCTTGGATGGTTGGCACAGAAACCAGAGCGAGGCTGCTTCTCCACGTCACCAGAAAAGACGAAGAGACCGATATGAAGGCCGAGTTGCTCGGCGCCGCTCCGGAGGCGCTCATCGCCTCGCACGATCAGCAGCCGCAGACGGTGTCCACTACAACTTCGAGGCGGCGCACGACCAGACTCCTCGCCAGCCGAAGCGCACCGCGACTGGCACGAAGCAACTGGACACTGCCCAGAGACCAGGCCGTCACTAAGTACGCGGAATGCATCGAGAAGTACAACCCGCGCCTTAGCGACAACGAAGCGGTCGGGATCGCCGAAGGCGTGATCGATCGCAGCCTGGAATACGCCGGCCAATATAAAGTCGACGCCCGCCTCATAATGGCGATGATCAGCGTCGAAAGCCACTTCAATCCGACCGCGACCAGCCGCCATGGCGCTCAGGGCCTCGGACAGTTGATGCCCGGTACGGCGCAAGGTCTCGGAGTCGGAAACGCATACGATACTCAGCAGAACCTCTACGGCATGGTCAAGCTCGTCGCCACGAACCTGGCCCAGTACCGAGCGGCCGTCGGAGACGAAGACCGCGCCATCCGGCTGGCCGTAGCGGCTTACAATGCCGGCAACGGGGCGGTGGCTAAATATGGCGGAATCCCGCCCTACACGGAGACGCAGAACTATGTGGTCAAAGTGATGAGCACCTACTACGCGTTCCTAGGTCAGTAAAGGAGCGCGGAATTCATTCCGCATCAGATTCGCGGAATTTATTCCGCTTGGGACTTGGTTCGCTTCATATGCCGGGTTGTTGGAGTTGGCTGATCGCAGAATAAATTCTGCGAATCTGATGCGGAATGAATTCCGCGCTCCTTTAGCTGGGGCGGGCG
>JANYLD010000326.1 GCA_025363835.1 Armatimonadota bacterium | reverse complement strand
CGACTTTGAGCACGATCAGGTCACCCTCGGTCCCGGCCAACAGAAGGAGATGGCGGTCACTGTCCAACCCGCTACCACCCCGTTCTTCTCGGTCACCCGCCTGCACGGTTTTTCCCTAACCGCGCGGAGTACCGACTCGTCACCCGTCGCAGCCGCGGCCCAAGCACAACTCGAGGAACGTCCACTCTTCACGCCGGCGACGTTGGTGTTTTACTTCGTGGTCGCAGCCATTGCGCTGGCGCTCTACTGGGTGCGACCGCAGTCGCCAACGCTGGAGATGTTCGTATCTACGAATGAGGTCACCCTTGGCCAGCCCGTTACGGTTTCGTGGCGAATGGACCATGCGGACCGGGTCAAGATCACCGCCGGTGGTAGGACCCTCTACGAAGGCGTACAGACCCCGGGTTCAGCCACTTTCACTTCCAAAGCCGGTGGCCAAATCGACGTCACCGGGGTCGCCATAGCCAAGGATCGAAGCTCAGAGCCCGTCCACGCTTTGTTCACCGTTAACGTCCCTCCCCCCGCTCCGCTTCCGCAGATTTCGGAGTTCACAGCGACTCCGACCTCCGTCCGAGTGGGAGATTCCGTGATCTTTAGTTACAAGTTTAACGACGCGGTCACCAATGCAGTGCTCGAGCCGCTTAACCAGCAGCTGAACCTAAACGCCGACAAGATCCAAATTCCGGTCACCCAAGAAGGCGATAAGGAGTTCACCTTGATCGCAACAAATAAAGACGGTAAGGCGGTCAAGAAGACGGTCAAGATTCACGCGAGACGCCAATCTGAAGTCAACATTATCGCCTTCACCGTAACACCAAAAGTGTTAACCGATCCTGGCGGCCTCGTCACCGTTAGCTGGCAGCTCACAAACGCGGTGCACGCGGAGATCGAGCCGAACCCAGACTTGGACACGCCAGAAGTTGACGCGGCCAAAGGGTCTTTCCAGATGTACGTGACAAAGTCCACAACCTTTACGCTGACCGCCAAAGATAAGAACAATCTTGCTGTCCCCGCCAGTACGCGCGTAGAGGTTCAGAAGATTGCGATCCCGCCCCCAAGCAACACCACCGGCGCCAGCGGCCCAGACACCACACCTCCATGACCAAACCGAGAGCCCTCCTTTCAGTCACCGACAAGACCCGCGTCGTCGAATTTGCCTGCGGATTAGCCGAAAGAGGCTTTGAACTCATCAGCACCGGCGGCACGGCTAAAGCGCTCCGTGAAGCGGGCCTCAAAGTCACCGATGTAAGCGAAGTCACCGGTTTCCCGGAGATGCTTAACGGCCGCGTCAAGACCCTGCATCCGTTGGTGCATGGCGGTCTCCTTGGCGACACTCGCTTGGATTCTCACAACAAGCAGATGGACGAGGCGGGCATCGCGCCGATCACGCTTCTCTGCGTCAACCTGTACGCCTTTGAGAAGACCATCTCCGCGCCGCACAGCATCGAAGAGGCGATCGAGTCTATCGACATCGGCGGGCCCGCGATGATTCGGGCCGCGGCTAAGAATCACGCCAACGTCCTTGTTGTGGTCGAGCCAGAAGACTACGAGCGTGTTTTAAAAGCCCTTCCCGGCCCGCCCCCCGCCCTTCAATTGGAGTTGGCTGCCAAGGCTTATCGGCACACCGCTTTTTATGACTCGATGGTATCCCGCTATCTCACACAAGCCTCCGGCCAGCCGCTCCTGGAACAAGAAAAGCTGTCTGTAGGCTATAGAAGGCGACAGGGCTTTCGTTACGGAGAAAATCCCCATCAGGCAGGCGCGCTTTACATTGATCCGCTTGCCAGCCAGGGAATCGCGCAAGCCGAGCAGCTTTGGGGTAAGGACCTCAGTTACAACAACCTTATGGATGCGGATGGCGCTTGGGAGTTGGTCGCAGACCTTCCGCCCGGATCGTGCGCGATTATCAAGCACGGCAATCCTTGCGGCGCTGCCCGTGGGGCAGACCAAGGTGACAGCTATCGGATCGCCAAGGCAAGCGATCCGATTTCTGCCTTCGGCGGCGTAGCCGCTTTTCACGGCCGTATCGATCTAGCCGCCGCGACGGCCATGACCGAGAAGGGCAACTTCCTCGAAGTGATCATCGGCAGCGGCTTCGATGACGAGGCCGTAACCCTATTCAAGGAGCGGGCCGGTTGGGGTCAAGACGTACGACTCCTCGCCGCGCCGTTGCCTTCTGACAAACCATCGCTCACTGTCCGCTCGATCGGCGGCGGCGCAATTATTCAGGAAACGGATGTGGACCCAGGTCATGGAGCATGGAAAGTCGTCACCAAGAAAACACCGACGCCTGAGCAGAGGAAAGCCTTGGAATTCATTTGGGCCATCGTTCAGCACGTCAAGTCCAACGCAATCGTTGTCGGCGTCGAAGACCGGCTACTTGGCGTCGGCGCGGGCCAAATGAACCGCGTCCAGTCCGTTCGCCTCGCGCTTGAACAAGCTGGAGAAACTGCCAAGGGCGCCGTTCTCGCGAGCGACGCATTCTTCCCATTTCCCGACAGCATAGAAACCGCGGCCGCGGCGGGTATTTCAGCCATCGCTCAGCCCGGCGGCAGCAAGAAAGATCAGGATGTGATCGACAAAGCCGAGGAGCTAGGCGTGGCAATGATCTTTACGGGCACGCGGCATTTCCGGCACTAGGAACGGCCTTGCGGCATTACGGCCTTGCGGCTTGAAGTATCTCCTTGCAGCGCATAGGGCGGTGGACCAGGTTTTCATTCGATCAGTTCGCCATGAAGTGCATGAGCGCTAACATGTTTGCACCGCAACGCCGCAACGCCGTTAACCCCGAGTCACGTACGCCACGCCTTCGCCCCAGGCGTAGCCCTTCGTTGCCACCAACTTCACGACGACCGACTGGCCATCGACACAGTAGCCGGAAGTCGCGGAAGCCTTCAGCATCTCCGTGTCAGGCAACTGGGCAAGTGGCCTCAAGCCCGGTTGGTCGGCACTCACTTTCACCCTCCTCGGGTTCTGCTCCGGTAGACGGAGCATGGTCCACTGGCTGGGCTCATCCGCCCTCAGCGTGAAACGCAGAGTCGTCGGGGCCTTACCCCCAAGCATCACGCGGAAGAAGCGATTGGGCAGGACGTTCGTTTGGAAGCTGACGTTGTCTGTCTGCGGCGCGGGGACGCCCCACATCCGGAAGACCGAATGAGGAAGATCGTCTCGGTTCATGCTGACTGGGCTCATGCGAGCCGGTTCGGTGTCGCGGTTCTCCACAAACACCCGGGCAAACGGTCCTTGGCAAAGGTAAGCGTTCCACTCCGGCATGTAAGTGTCGGTTGCGTCGACCAACAAAGCGTCCTTTGCCGCCACATAGGTTCCCGCAATACCTGTCACGCTTCCGTCCTTATCGAGAAACACCGATGAGCGGTAGCCGTCGCCGCTGTTCTTCTCAGAGGCCACCTGCAGATTCTCCAAGAACACCTTCTTGGAGTTCTCAAACGTGAGGCCGGAGACGTAGTTTCGGAAGTCCACATAATAGGGTGTAAACCGCAAGTAACCGAGGCCGCTCGCTTCACGCTGTGCGTTCGGTTTGAAGTTAACGAAGCGAATGTTTTGCCCACTAATCGGCCCATCGTAGAGCTCAAAACCGCACAAGGCGGTACGTGGCGCATACGGTTTCGGAAGCGTCCGCCCGTCTAAGCCGGCCAGTTCACCCTCCGCTGGAGTGCCAACATTGTCAGACTCCCCAACTATCACCGAATTCATGAGCGAGCTATGCGAACACGCCAACGTGGCTCCGGTTGCGTTGTCCGCCAACTTCGCGTTGATCACATCCAAATAGCTTCCTCGGAGCCAAATCCCACGCTTGCGGTTCTTGTAGCCCGTAAAGTCCGCAAAGTATGCGACAGCAGGCACATCTGCCTTGCCATAAACGGGAACCGTGTTCACCTTGGGGTCGTAAGTAGGAGCTTCGAATACGCCATAGGGATTGGGGCCAGGATCGACAAACAACCCCGAATCGTCGTTCGAATGAGACGTGTTGTAACGAAACTCGCCTAGCGGGGTACGTCGGTTCCAGACAGTCTTGTCGTTGTGTGCGCTAGCGGCGAAACCGGTCGGGTGCTTGGGCAATGCGTACCAGAAGCCATATCGATCCGAGCCTGCAGCAACGTTCCCGCGCAACACATTGTCTGGGTTCGTTATCCAGAAGGTGCCCGGTCCGAGGTCTGAGTCGAGCACCTGATGTCCGGGCTCCGCGCTCTTCGTGAGGATTCCTAGGTTGTCAGTCAGGACGTTCTTGGTCTCGTTCCCATCCTCCAGGAAATAGCAGTGCCCGATCGTGTCGTAGGCCACGTTGGAGTTGAGGAGCACGCTGTTGGTGCCATGGATGGTGATGCAGCGGTTATAACAATGGTGGAGGGCGGTGTCTTCCACGTACATCCCCGCACCATCTCCAACCAGGTGGAAATGGATCGGATAGTGGCCCTTCATTCCCAACTTGCCCATCCGGGTTAGCTCGATGGCCTCGAGGTGTGCCTTACCGCCGGCGGTAACCATGATCTCGCCGCCCATCTCGTCCGCATCGGAGGCGATATCGCCCTGGACGAGGATATTTCGGGTGAGAAGGCCAACTTCCGCTCGCTCGTCAACGCCAGAGGGCAGGACCTCGCCGTAGTGCATAAATTGGAGCGCGGGGGTGAACTCGACGATCTTGCCTTGAACGGCCGTCACCGTGACCTCTTCAGCCTGGTGCGGATCGAAGTCGGTTGACGCGATCACGATATGATCGCCAGTCTTCCACTTCGCCGCCTTTTCCATCCTAATGGAAGTGCTGCCGGCTTGCGCTGTGGCGCTCAGGCGCTCCCAGTCCACGCCCGGTCGCAAGCCATGCATTTCCAACACGCCGGCTTTGCCGACGTCAATCGACTTCATTCCCATGTCCCCGCCTGAGCTTGTCAAGGTAATGCTCGCGTGGCGCTTGTAGGGGCTTTCATGGGTGCCAACTTGGAAGAGGCCATGCACCGTAATGCTTCCGGCAACCACGTCCAGGTCCCGGTTGTCGGCAAAGGAAAGCGTTCCCTGCACGTCGATGCTCGCCAGGGGAGGGGGTGAGACATCAAGAATGATCGTCTTGCCGCTGGGGATCACAACATGATCGCCGGCACTGGGCACATGGCCGCCCCAGGTCGAAGGCGCAGACCAGTAGTAGAGTCTCGAAGACGCTCTGGCCATATATGAGCCGAAGATGACCAGGACGGAAAGGAAGAGGACGAAGGCGCGGACATGCCAAATGGAGTTACGACTGACGCCCAACTGTGCCATTGCTAATACAACGTTCTGGCAGCCAGACCGGCACGGTAATTTACGCAGGAACCGTTGCGGGCGCAGGTTTTTCCGCCGCACCAACTCCTTCCAAAGCCTCCGGACCCATGATCTCCAGAACGATCTTGTTCTGGTTGATGCGATATTTCCGGGCACGGGGGGCGATGAAACGGGTGTCGATGGCTTCGTAAGTGAAAGACGGACCTTCGGCCGACCAATGAGCCAGCGTAGTGCGGAGCCAGTTCTGGTCATCGCGGTTGGGCGTATCCATCTTGAAGTGGGCGCCTCGGGATTCATCGCGCACAATGGCGCCTCCGACGATGGCTTTGGACTGCTCGATCATGTTAATGAGCGCCCGAGTGAAGGGCACGGCTTGATTGGTCCAATCGGAATCGTCAATCAGCGCGCATTGGCGGGCCCGTTGGGCAAGCTGGTTCAGTTCCTCTTTGGCGGCAAGAAGATCCTTTTGGGTTCGCCAGATACCGCACTTGTTCCACATGGTGTCGGCCAGCTCGGCGTGGAGACGGTATGGGTTTTCTGTCCCGTTGGACTTCTTCAGGCCGTCGTATTCCGATTGCCTTAGCGCTTTCGCGTCGGCCAGTAGCGCCTCCGTGGCTTCAGAGGGTTTTAGCTCTCGAATGTAGGAGAGCACGCCTTGCGACGTGATCTCACCGGCGACCAAACACGCCAGCAAGGCATTGGCGCCCAGGCGGTTGGCGCCGTGGTATTGGAATTCGCACTCACCCGCCGCATAAAGGCCGGGGATGTTGGTCATCTGATTGCGAGGCTCATCCTGGTTCCAAGAGCCGTCGGGGTTCAGGTTGTAGTCCACCCACAGCCCGCCCATTGTGTAGTGCACGGCTGGGTAGATGCGCATTGGCGTCTCGATCGGGTCCTCACGCATGAACTTCTCGTAGATTTCGAGGACGCCCTCAAGCTTGTCATTGATCTGGTCGCGAGTGTAAGGTCCGCCGCGACTTTGATGCATCTGGGTGATGTCCAGATATACCTGCTCCTTCTGCTGCACGCCCTTGCCGATCCGGCAGACGCAGTAGATGGCGAAGCTGACGAGATCGCGGGATAGGAGGTTGCCGTAGACTGGGTCCAGCTCTTCGCAGAAGTACCAGCGGTCACTCTCGGGGATATCGAGAGGCTTTCGGCTGTCATTCGGGTTGCGGGGCGTCCAAAGCCTGCCACCTTCCCCACGGACAGACTCGGAGATGAGCCGGCACTTGTCCTCGCCGGGAATGGCGGTCGGATGGATCTGCACCATCTCCGGATTGCCGTATTGCACGCCCTGCTGGTAGCAGATGGACACGGCCGCGCCGCTATTGATGATGGAGTTGGTGGACTTGCCAAATATCAGGCCGCATCCGCCGGTCGCCATGACCGCCGCATCGCAAGCGATCGCCTCGATCTCCATCGTATGGAGGTTCTGGGCCACCACGCCAACGCACCGGCCGTCGTTGTCCTTGACGATTCCGAGAAACTCCCAGCCCTCGTACTTCTCAACTATGCCCGAAGACTCGTGTCGGCGAACCTGCTCATCCAAGGCGTAAAGAAGCTGCTGGCCAGTGGTGGCGCCTGCGTAGGCCGTTCTGTGCTTCAACGTGCCACCGAAGCGGCGGAAGGCGAGAAGGCCTTCTGAGGTCCGGTTAAATGGGACGCCCATGCGGTCGAGAAGGAAGATGATTGCGGGTGCCCGCTCGGCCATCCTCAGGACGGGCGGCTGATGGTTCAGAAAGTCGCCACCGGTGATGGTGTCTTCAAAGTGCAAATAGGGCGAGTCGCCTTCGCCGCGCAGATTTACCGCTCCGTTGATGCCTCCCTGCGCGCAAACCGAGTGGGAGCGTTTGACCGGCACCAGGCTGATGATCTTAACTTTGTGTCCTGCTTCAGCCAGCTTCATCGCGGTCATAAGGCCGGCTAGGCCGCCGCCGACGACGACAATGGTGCGCTGGGCTTGGAATGCCATGGAGGGATACAGTTTACGCGAAGCCAAACGTAGCATCGCCCTCTGGGCGATGTTTGAGCTTCGGATCGACGCCTCGCACCCAATTCATAGCAAAGGGTTGCTAGGAAACGAGAAACATCGCCCAGAGGGCGATGCTACATTGCTTATCTCCAAAAACTGAAAACGGGGCCGGAGAATGGATACTCCCGGCCCCGCGAACGTCGTTCGGATAAGGAACTACTTACGCTTTCTTCTTCATCATGTGATGCTTGGCCATATGGTGACCCTTCATCTCCATCTTCTCGCCCTTGGCTTCCATCTTTTCGCCCTTCTTCATCATCATGTGGCCCTTGCGCATCATGTGATGTCGATGATGTCGATGATGGCGATGGCGTCGGGCCCTTTTGCCATGATGCATGGCCATGTGGCCGGACGACTTGGCCATGGCGGGCTTCTTAGCTGCGCCTGTATCCGTGTCGCCCTTACCTTGGGCAAACCCGACCGAAAGCAGCGCAACTACGCCAGCTAGGACGAGAGCGATCTTCAATGATCTCATGTGTGTACACCTCCGATTGCGTAACGACCGCCAGAAGCGACCGTTAGTCAATCTTGTTGTATATCATGTAGAGCCTCAAATTTGTTCGATTCTTACGAAGTTTTTGGAAAATGCCTAAGAATGCACAAAGCGCAAGTGAATTCACCGGGTTGAAAGCACGATGAGGGACTTCGACCCGAAAGACCCCTCCCGCTTAGGATTGTGAATATCTAATTGTGAGTTGTTTCTTCTGTTTATAAGCGTTTTAAATTCGTGCTAGGTTCTAACGCTCTTGGCGACCGGCGATATAAAGTCCGCGCCCCATTAGGCCCTGCTCGTCATGCTCGACACTTAAGCCCGCTCGCCTAAATGCTTCGAGATATTCCTCTTTGGAGAAGAGCCCAAGACGGTGGGTCTCTGTGAAGTGCTCGGTGCCCGCAGCGGTCACGACGAGGAAGTGGAAATCCAAAATGGAAGTGTCTCCTTCTCGGGCCGTCGTGTTTGTCCTCGCCATTTTCATGCCGGGAGCTTCGGCAGTGATCAAGTCAAAGCGGCCAACCTTAAAGCTCTCCTTCGCGATCCATGGCTCGACGAGGAGCACGCCG
>JANYLD010000320.1 GCA_025363835.1 Armatimonadota bacterium | reverse complement strand
TAAGCAGTAGGTCACGCGTTCGAGTCGCGTCCGGGGTGCTTTAGTTCTTCGCGGCAATGCTCGAGGCGACACTTAGGGCCGTGTTTGACGCCTCCTCATAGGAGAGCAGAGCGCCTGCGTTGTAATGCACCTGATAGGATTCGCCCAATGCTTGGGCAGAGCGCTGTTTAGCCCGCTCATTTCTGGCCACTTCTGTGGTTTGGACCGGCCATGCCAAGCGGTCGCGATGAGCCTGCGCCGCTCCGAAGAGCGTTGCTGTCGCTTGGTGCATTTCCGCCACCGAAGATAACCTCGCGAAGCACTCCCAATGCCAGATGCCGGTGATTCCCGGTTCGAACCGTGCAAACCGATTCATCGCATCGGCGTAACCAGCGGCAGCCTTGCCAACTTGTCCCTTTTCTTCTGCGAGAGACGCGCGATAGGAATCCATCCATAAAACCCAAAAGGAAAGTCCGGCCTTTGCAAAAAGCCGTGTGGACTCGTCGAGGTACTGTTCCCACTCCACAAAATTGCCCGTCTGTCGCGCGTGCCACATCAGACCATAGGCGCCGCGTGCTTCGAGGGCAGAATTGGAGTGACGTCTGCCAACGTCGCGGATTTGAGAAAAGATCTTCTCTGCAGGTTCAAACTCGGAATCCTTGATATGAAGGTTGCCGGTCACCGTCATCGCCTCTGCGGCCCCCTCCTCGTCGGAGAGCGACTCGGCCATAGCGCGTGAGTTCTCTGCCATCGCAGCTGCGGACGAAAAATCTGTCTTTCGAAACGCCAGGCGAGCGCCGATTAAATAAGCGTTCTGGCGCTTCGTTGTCGCACCCATGGAGCCACTCACTTGGAGGGCGTGGGCCACGATCTGGGAGCCCTCTTGAATGCGTCCGCCCCGCTGATAGAAACCTCCCAGGGCGATCGCCATTTCAAGTGCCTTCTCAGGCTCGACAACGAGAGCCCAATCGATCGCTGCGCGAAGGTTCTCCCAGTTGCCGAGAACGGTCGCCTCGGCTAGCGCCACCGCTGCGGGATTGAAAGGTTCGGAACCCTCTGAGCCTTCCCCCGCCGCTGCTCCAATGCTCGTCTGAGTTAAAAATTCGTGGAAATAATAGAAGTGGCGAGTCCTGGTTGCTTCGACTTCGCCTTCGTCGAGGAGCCGGTCGCTTGCATACTGCCGTATCGTTTCCAGGAGCGTATACCGCGCCGTTTCATCTCTCTGGACTTCATAGTTGACAAGCGATTTTTCTACAAGTTGCGAGAGGAGATCCGGAGCCTCAAAGGCACCGATTTCCGAATAGGCACCGACGCGCTCCGCGGCTTCGAGCGTCCATCCTCCAGCGAAAACAGAGAGGGTCCGTAGAAGCGATCGCTCGTTTTCGGTGAGCAGGTCGTAGCTCCAATCGATGAGCGCTCGGAGAGTCCGCTGACGCGATACAGCCGTTCGGCTGCCGCCTGTCAGTACGCGAAACCGGTCATCCAATCGATCGGCTAATTGCTGAAGTGGCATCCCGCGGAGCCTCGAGGCTGCTAGCTCGATGGCCAATGGAATTCCGTCGAGCCTTCGGCAAATCTGCGCGACGATCGGGCTGGAGACGTCGTTAGGCAGGAAGCTTGGCGTCGCCGAAGTCGCCCTTTCAACAAACAACCGCGTCGCGTCAAACTCTTGGAGGGTTTGGGCCTTGATCGCCTCCTCGGGCGCCGGAACTCCCATGGACGGAATTCGCACAGTAGTCTCGCCGGGCACTCCCAGCGCCTCTCTGCTTGTCGCAAGGATATGAAGGCCGGAAGCGTTTTGAAGAAGAGCAGCTGTTATCTCGGCGCATGCGTCAAGAACATGCTCGCAATTGTCAAGGACAAGTAGGAGGCTCTTATGCCGGACGGAATCGCATAAGGTTGCCAACCCGGTTCGGCCTGGTATCTCCGTGACGCGCATTGCTTGCGACACTGTCCTGCAAACGGAATCCTCCTCGGCTACGGGAGCCAGCTCGGCAAACCAAACTCCGTCGGCATATAATGTCGCTGAGTCAGAAGCAGCTTGAAGTGCAAGCCTGGTCTTTCCCGCGCCACCAGAGCCCGACAGGGTTACCAGTCGACTTCGACGAAGTAAAGAAAGGACTTGAGCAAGTTCAGCTTCTCTGCCCACGAAGCTGGACAACTGTAAGGGCAGGTTGCTCGATGAGCCTCGCATTCCTTTTATTTCGTCAAAGGTGGCCGGCAAGGCAGGATGCACGGCCTGAAAAATCCTTTCCGGGTTGATGAGGCCACGAAGCTCAAACTCGCCTAAATCTATGAGCCTGACTTCATCAGGCGTTCGGTTGGCGAGCAATTGGGCGGAAGTGCTCGAAACCAGAATTTGGCCTGGGTGAGCGAAGCTTAATATTCGAGCTAGCCGGCTCAATGTCGCGCCGAAGTAATCCCCATCGCGGGATTCTGCGACGCCCGTGTGCATCGCGATTCGGACGCGGAATTGCTCGAGCTCGCCCCATATTTCTTCGGAAATTGCTGACTGGCCGGCGATCGCTGCTCGGAGAGCATTTTCGGCGTTCTCAAAGGCAGCGTAATCGCCATCGCCGACTGTCTTGAAGACCGCCCCGCCGTTATTCTCAATAGCGGCGCGCAGAATTCGGTCATGCCGCTGCAATGCTTCGCTCATTGCATGGGGAGCCTTTTCCCACAGCATCGTGCTGCCCGCTATGTCCGTGAACAGAAAGGTAACGGTGCCGGTTGGTAATGGCATGAGTTCTTGGAAAAGCCTTCCTTGACCTCATGATGGACCATCGCGCATCATCGGCTCGTTTGTGGCAGCTCCATCTCCAAACATGTCTAAGGCAATAATGGTGCTCCCCAAACGGCCCGTGAGATCCCGAAGTCAACGATCAACACCGGGTTTAATGCAGCAATGCATCTGCGTTCTATAGCCGCCACGGCGATGGTTCTGGTCTCGCTCGCTGCTTTCGCCCAGAAAAAGCCCGACAAACCTCGTGAGTTCACGGCCGCTGACCTTGGCGCTTATTCGTGGCGCAGCGTCGGCCCCGCAAACATGGGCGGGCGGGTTGCCGATATAGAGTTCGCGCCGGGCAGTTCCAAGGAGTTCTTTGTCGGCTTCGGCGTCAGCGGTGTTTGGAAGACGACCAACAAGGGCACTACTTTCTCGCCCGTGTTCGACCATGAGGTCACCAACTCCATCGGATCGGTGGCCGTCGTGGACGCACCCGATAATTGGCGAGGCTGGAAGGACGACAAGAAGCCGGGTGTTCCTCTCACTCCTGAGCAGGAAAAGAAAAAGGGCAAGGGCAAGATCGTGTGGGTTGGCAGCGGCGAGGGGAACGGTCGCAACTCGTCCTCGTGGGGTCATGGGATGTATCTATCCACCGACGGCGGATCGAGCTTCAAGAACGTAGGTTTGGAAGACGCTTCGGACATTCCCCGAATCGCGGTAGACCCGCGAGATCCCGACGTCTGCTACGCGGCGACCCTGGGACATCTATGGGGACCAAACAAGATGCGCGGCATCTATAAGACCACCGATGCGGGCAAGACCTGGAAGCCTTCGCTCCAGATCGACGAGAACACGGGCGCGATCGACCTCATCATGGACCCGAGCAACCCGGACACGCTTTACGCCGCCATGTACATGCGCCGCCGAACGCCCTACAGCTTCACGAGCGGGGGGAAAGAAGGCGGCATTTATAAGACCACGGACGGCGGCGGCCATTGGACCAAGCTCACCAACGGACTGCCTAAGCAGTCTGGCCGTATCGGAATCGACATCTATAAGAAGGACCCGAAGATCGTTTACGCGCTGGTCGAGTCAGATGAGGGCGGGACCACCAACTTGGATGACGACCGGAGTCGTAATGGCGGCCTTTTCCGCTCGGACAATGGCGGTGAGTCATGGACCCGCCTTCACGGCCGCGTCCCGCGCGCTTTCTACTTCAGCAAAGTCAGGGTCGACCCAACGGACGATCAGCGGGTCTACATCCTCGGCTACGGCGTCGACGTCTCCGACGACGGCGGCCATACCTTTCGGAGCGGCCTCGCCGACAGAACCCATGGCGATGTTCACGCTCTGACCATCGACCCCAACGACCACGAGCACC
>JANYLD010000301.1 GCA_025363835.1 Armatimonadota bacterium | reverse complement strand
CCTCGAGGTCTTCGTCTTCGTGGACTTCGTCCTTTCGGGGCATTTGGGAGACCGTACCTCCTCTTCTAAATCGTCGCTATTATTTTTTCATCCTGGACGGGTCTGCAAGTCGAACGACCTGACCACGGACGACGCGGTGTTGGTAAAAGCGTTCCGAAATTCCAGTCAGGTCCTTCGACTCGGTGACTCGCTCAGGATGACAAAACTATGGTGACAAAGCCTAACGAGTAATAGTGCCGCCAGCAACTACAGATTGCCCCTGGTAGCAGACGGCCATTTGGCCGGGAGTTACGGCCCGAACAGCGGTTTTAAACACAAGTCGAGGGGCTGGGCCGCCGTAGAGGCGGGCGGGGAGGGGGGACATGTTGTAGCGGATCTTGGCGTGGACGGGTGTTCCCTTCTTTCCCGGATCGGGCACGTGCCAGTAGAGGTCTCCGATGGGGACTTCGTGGGTGAGGAGATCGTCGGCTTCGCCTACCACGACGGTGTTGGATTTTGGCTCGAGGCTGATGACGTAGAGCGGGCGGCGAGCGGGGACGGCGATGCCTCGGCGCTGGCCGACGGTGAAGGAGGCGATGCCGTCGTGGGTTCCGACTTTCTTGCCGGTTGTGTCGACGATCTCGCCTTCCGAGAAGAGGTCGGCGCGGGTCTTGCGGAGGAACTCTTGGTAGCCGCCGGCCTCGCTGACGAAGCAGATCTCTTGGGAGTCGGGCTTTTGGGCGAGATGGAGGCCGAAATCTTCGGCCATGTTTCGAGTTTGGGCTTTGTCGGCGATCTCGCCCATCGGAAAGAGACTATTCGCTAACTGCTCATGTCCGAGCATATACAAAACGTAGCTCTGGTCCTTCCCTTCTCCGCGCGCTCTTAGAAGCCGGTAGGAACCGTTTGCGGAGCGGCGGATGCGGGCGTAATGGCCGGTGACGAGCTTGTCGCAACCGAGCTCCTTCATCTTCTGGAGAAGAATTTCGAACTTGACGTGCTTGTTGCACTGGACGCAGGGGTTTGGGGTGCGGCCGGCGGCGTACTCCTCTACGAAGTTGTCGATGACGTTCTTTCTGAACTCCTCTTTGAAGTTCATCACGTAGTGGGGGATTCCGATCTGGCGGGCGACGCGGCGGGCGTCTTCTACTGCGCCGAGCGAGCAACAGCCAGCATGGCGAGGGTCGGTCTGGCTTTCCTGCCAGATTTGCATCGTGAGGCCGATCACGTCATAGCCGCGACGGGCCATGAGGGCGGCGGCGACGCTGCTGTCCACCCCGCCGGACATGGCGACGAGGACGGTCTGGCGCTTAGTTGGCATGACCCTTCAAGAACTGCTGGTATTGCGGCTGTTTCAGATCGCCTTCCAGGTCAGGCGCCATGCTTGCGACCGGCTTGATCCCTGGAGCGAGGATGACGAAGGTGGGTGTGTAGTCAAATCCGGAGCCTTTGGCGAGGTTGTAGTCACGCATGACGCGCATGTAGTCAGGATCGGTGGGCTTCATGTGGGCTTTGATGTCGGCCACATCGAGGCCGATGGATTTCGCTACGCCGTAAACCTGGTCGATGTTCTGAAGCTGGTCGGTGTCCACTTTATAGATCGCATCCACGAACTGCCAGCCCTTGCCACGGTCGGCTGCGTACTCGCACATATAAGCGGCCGAGAGGGACATTTTGTGCTCGGGGTTATGGATGAGAGGGAAATTGCGCCAGATGAGCTGGGCTTGCCCGTTGGAGTCCTTGACGAACTTCTCGACCTTGGGGAACATGGTACGGCAGGATGGGCAGAGAAGGTCTGAGAACTCCACGATCTTCAGGGGGGCGGAGTCGGGGCCCTGACGCATCGAGTCGGGCGTGAGCATCTCTTGGCCAATCTTATCGCCTTTCATTTGAATCAAAGCGGGGGCTCTGTGGATAAGGCTGGTGCTCTCTGCGCCGAGGGCGATAACGGTAATGCAGCCGAGGGCGACGATGAGAGCGACGTCAGAGTCTCTTCTGGCTCCGGGCGCCGGTTCGATCTCCATCTGGGCGAGGGAAGCTTGGACGAGGAACATGATGCACATGGTGACGGCGGAGGTGAAGCACCAGGGGCAGAAGGCCTTGATCTGTGCGTAAGCGGTGTATTGGAGGTAGGCGCTGAAGAGGGCGCCGCCGCCCGAGACGATGAGGGCGGAAAGACCGAGCAGCTTGGTGTTGGCGACTCCAAACACGCCTCGCAAGATCGTAATTCCGGCCAGGGTTGTGTAGGCAGCAAGTCCGAGGTAGGCGACCGGGATTCCGAAGAGGAGTGATGCAGAGCTGCCATTGACGACGTCGCATCCGCCGTTGTCACCGCACGGGATGCTGAGTGCCATTGCATGGGTGAGGCTAAGAAGTCCGGCCACGAAGATGCCAACGAAGCTGAGGACAAGAGCCACCCGGTTGAGAAGGATCGCGGCCTTGTTCTGCTTTGGCTCGGCCTGCTGGGTAGCGGCGGGCTCGGTGGCCATCGTTGGCGTTTCGATTTCGGTCATTTAAGTTTCTTGGTTTTATTTCGATTAGAAATCGCGTTTTTCGGTCGGAACGTCCCTTTCTGTGAGATCGCGCAAAGGTTCTTCCACCCCTTCAGGGTGGTTGGTCCTTGAGCTTTGTTTCCGGGGGTTTCGCGGGCGGTTCAATTTATGCGATGTTCTCGGGAAGGTTGTTTCCTTGTTTTTTTTTGTTTCTTGATCTAGGGTTAGTTCGTGGTTACGAGGCTGAAACATCGCCTGGGAAGGACGATGCTACATGGGCGATGCTACATTTCGGTCGCCCACCTTCTTTAGTTTAGATCGTTTCGGTGTGGACTTAACGCGTGGTTCACAATAGGAGCGGATGTCGACGCTTTTGCAGAGGCCTTTATCGGTGGGTTTGAATGAGCGGCCTCGTGCTACGAAGGGCACTTATTTTGTGCAGACTTGGGGCTGCCAGATGAATGAGGAGGATAGCGAGCAGCTTGGGCTGGCGCTGCAGCAGATTGGGCTGAAACCGGTCTCTTCCGTTTTGGAAGCGCAGGTGGTTCTCCTGAATACTTGTTCGGTGCGGCGGAAGCCGGAGGATAAGGCGTTCTCTTTGTTGGGCGAGCTAGGCATTTTGAAGCGTTCGCGGAAGGACTTGGTGGTTGGGGTTTGCGGGTGCATGGCTCAGCTTCGGGCGGATGAGATCCGGCGGCGTAATCCTCATGTGGACTTTGTGTTGGGAACGGGCGACCTATCTCAGGTGGGTGGGCTGGTCGAAGAGGCTTTGCAGACCCGGCGTTTTCAGAAGCGGCTTGATTTGCCAGAGCGGAAGGGTGCGGTTGTCGACGATGTTCCCCAGCGGCTTTTGAACCGGCCGCAGAAGCTCAAGGCGTTTGTGCCGATCCAGTACGGGTGCGACAAGTTCTGCACGTTCTGCATCGTGCCGACGACACGTGGTCGCGAACGATCTCGGGCAACGTCGGACATCGTTGAAGAAGTTTCGGCGATGGCGGCGACGGGGACGAAGGAGATCACGCTGCTTGGGCAGACGGTGAACAGCTACGGGAAGAATCTGGTGGAGGGGCGAGTTCCGTTCAGCCGGTTGCTGTGGCAGTTGGGCGGGGTGCCGGGGCTGGAGCGGATTCGCTACATGAGTTCTTATCCGCGGGATTTCAAGGCGGACCTTATCGAGGCGATCCGGGACTGCCCGCAGGTGATGGAGAGCGTGCACTTGCCGTTGCAGGGCGGGCATGACGAGCTTTTGAAGCGAATGCACCGGGTTTACACCGTTGAGGGGTTCTTGCAGATCGTTCGGGATTTGCGGGAAGCGGTTCCTTGGATCGGGCTGACCACCGATGTGATCGTTGGGTTTCCGGGGGAGACGGAGGAAGAGTTTCAGGGGACCTTGGACGTGTTGCGGCAGGTTCGGTTTGATGGGGCCTATATGTTCATCTACAGCCCCCGGCCTGGCACGCCGGCGGGGGAGATGGAGCAGCTTCCTTTGGATTTGAAGAAGGAGCGGTTGGCTCGGCTCATGGCTTTGCAGAACGCGATCACTTTGCAGATTAACGAGGGGCTGGTGGGGAGCACGGCTGAGGTTTTGATCGAGGGAGTTTCGGCGAAGAATCCGGGGATGCTGCAGGGGTACAGCCGGGAGTTCCGGATGGTCCACTTCCCTGGCTCGGTTGAGCGGGCGGGGCGATTAGCGCGGGTACGGGTCACGGGTGGGCATCACTGGGGGCTGTCGGGGGAGCTCTGCTGATCTTGGATCTTGGATCTGCGGATCTGGGATCTCGGATAGCGGATCTGGGATCGCGAATCTCGGATCGCGGATCGCGAATCGCGGAGCAGCCCCGAATCATCTATACGACGAACGCAACCCCTTTGGGGTTGAAATTCTCTCTATTGGCCTAACCCAGGGTTGCTCCCGGAGTCGCACCCTTGTATATCTCTGAATGGCAACAGGGTATGCATTTGAAACCCTGAGGAGGAAAGGGCCCCCGCACCCAGCCGCTTGACGGCCGAGCCCAGCGAGCCCCCTCCGCCCTAAGTGCCGTTTAAGGATCTAGC
>JANYLD010000288.1 GCA_025363835.1 Armatimonadota bacterium | reverse complement strand
AGCGGTTGTCGAAAAACTGGATGTTAAGCGAGATTTATTCGCCGCGCTGGAAGATGTTCTCCAGCCTGAAGCGATGATCTCAACCAATACAAGCGGCCTCCAAATATCACTCCTGGCCGAAGGCCGATCTGAATCCTTTCGCCGCAGATTTCTAGGCACCCACTTCTTTAATCCGCCAAGATACCTAAAGCTCTTGGAGCTCATTCCCACCGAAGATACGGACCCTCAAGCCGTTGAAGCAATGACGCGCTTCCTCGAAGAGCGCGTGTCTCGCCGGGTTGTGCTTGCCAAGGACACACCCGGCTTCATCGCTAACCGCTACGGCATGTGGTCCATGTTCCACGCCATCCACTGCGCGGAGCGGCTGCACCTCACGGTGGAGCAAGTGGATACCATTACCGGGCCATTCTTAGGACGGCCGCGCAGCGCGAGCTTCCGTCTGAATGACCTGGTGGGGTTGGACATCATGCAGGACATCGCCCAGAACCTGCTCGAGCGATGCCCGACCGACCCCTACCGAAACGCCTTGCAAACGCCCGCCTCCATGCACGCTTTGCTCAGTCGAGGCTGGATCGGAGACAAGACCGGCCACGGTTACTATCGAAAGGAAGGCAAGGAACTGCTGGCCCTCGATTTCCGCACGATGGCCTACCGGAACCGGCTGGAACCAGACTTCCCTGCCTTGAACCGCCTTGAAAAACTTCCCGTCGGGGAGCGCCTTAGAGAGGCGCTCGACTTACGTGATGAGGTTGGAGAGTACTTGCGCGAATACTTGATTCCAACCCTCCGCTACGCCCACTACCTGAAGGAAGAAATCAGCCACAACGTGCGCGACTTCGACCGCGTCATGATGTGGGGCTTCGGGTGGCAGATGGGCCCCTTTGGGATGATCGATGCGATCGGGGCAGACAAGGTTGGAGTGGAGTCGCAGACCTACTATAAAGCCGACTCCATGTTGGGCTTCGACAGCCAGTACCACAAGCTACCGGCAGAGCCCGACTACGCGACGATCAGAGACTTTCCAATTGTATCAACGGGCGAAGCGCACAACTTGCGTGACATGGGCGAGGGAGTCACCGCCTTCTGTCTGACCACCAAGATGGGTTCGATCACTCCAAAAGCCGTAGCAGAATTGACGAGCCTGATCGAAGGCGGGAAAATTAAGCGGCTGGTGATTACGAGCGAAGCCAAGGTGTATTCCGTTGGCTACGACCTAAATTTCTTCGACGACTGCATTAAGGAAGCTCACACGGAGTTGATCGACAAGGAGCTTCGCGCCCTGCACCGACTTGGCTCTCTGTTGGAGCAGATCCCCAGCGTCGCCGCCGTTTGGGGCTTTGCTCTGGGTGCAGGCTTAGAACTAGCCATGTCTTGCGGCCAAATCGTTGCCCAGGCGGAATGCCAAATCGGTTTGCCCGAGTCGCGTGTCGGTTTGATCCCAGGCGGCAGGGGCACGGTTCTCATGCGGCTGCGGTCCCAGAGCTCAGCCAAGGAGGTCGCGGAAACCGCAATGCTCCTTACGGAGGGAATCACGGCCCCGAACGCGGACGTCGCCCGACACCTTGGCTTTCTGCGAGAAACTGACATGACCGTCTATCATCCAGACCGCCTGATGCATGAGGCCAGGGACGCAGCTCTTAGGGCAGAATCCTACGACCTGCCCGATTGGAAGGTCGTCGAAGGGCCCGTCGGTGGCATGATCGATCGACTGCAGGACGCAGCCAAAAGCCGGGGCGCGCTAACGGATTACGACGAGACGATCGGAGACAAGATCAAAGCCGTCTTCACGAGGCCGACCTCATACGAGGACGCTTTAGCTAAGGAAAGAGAAGAGTTCTTGGACCTTTGCGGCAGACCCCTTACCCTCGCTCGTGTCCGACACATGTTGGATAACGGAAAGCCTCTCCGAAACTAGCTGTGAACGAGTCAGGTCCTTGAGCGCGTCGACCTAGGAGTGCGGATCTTTGGTCGGCACGTAGGTAGGCATCCACGCCTAACCCCCCTCGAGCCCTCGGACCTGTTGTTATGGCTTGTCCGTTGCGAGCGGACAAGTGGAAGAGGTGAACCAATGCGTAACGTCGGTTTAGTTCTCGCGGCCGCGGCCCTAGTTGTCATCGGTTGCGGTGGCGCGGGAAGCAACATCGCATCTGCCGGGAAGCGCACATCCGGGGGCACTTCTGGGAGTTCGACTTCGAGCACCGGGAGCACGTCTGCCACCGGTACAAGCGGCTCGTCAACTTCCAGCAGCACAACCGGGACCTCAACCACCGGAAGCACCACCGGCGTCCCCGATCTTGGCATCGGCGCGAGCCTTCACGGCAAGCAAATCTTCCCCTCCACCGATCCATGGAACACGCCGATCGACACAGCGCCGGTCGATCCGAACTCTGCCAATCTCATCGCGAGCATCGGTGTCGGTACAGGCCTTCACCCCGACTTCGGCGCCAACTGGAATGGCGGTCCCTTCGGCATCCCCTACATGGTGGTGCCGGGAACTCAAGCGCTAGTGCCCATGACATTCGACTATTCCGATGAAAGCGATCCCGGCCCTTATCCGATCCCCGCTAACGCGCCGATCGAAGGAGGTTCCGCCTCAACTGGTGATCGCCACGTCATCATCATCGATCGTGACCATTGGAAACTTTACGAAACGTACAGCAGTTACCCTCAGAGCAACGGTAGTTGGGCTTGCGGCTCTGGCGCCTTGTTTGATCTGACAAACGGTACGACGCGGCCCGCTGGTTGGACTTCCGCTGACGCAGCCGGCCTGCCCATCTTCCCCGGTTTGGCACGCTACGACGAAGTCTCCGCCGGCGTCATCAACCACGCCCTACGCTTCACCGTAGTCCACTCCCGCCACGCCTATGTAGCCCCCGCGCGCCACTACGCAAGCTCTTCTACAAATGTGAATTACCCACCTATGGGCATGCGTGTCCGGCTTAAAGCAAGCTTCGACGTCTCCACCTTCCCGCCCCAAGCACAAGTCGTCCTACGAGCCCTTCAGAAGTACGGCATGATCGTGGCCGACAACGGGAGCAACTGGTATATCTCCGGCGCACCCGACGCCCGATGGGATGACAATCAGCTCAACACCCTCAAGACGGTCCTAGGGTCCAATTTCGAGGTCGTACAAATGGGTCCGATGACGACCAACTAGAAGCCCTCTGCACACTCGTGCCTCCGATCTACGACCGCCCTCTTACGCTGATAGACCTGCTTGCTGTACTTATCTGCCTACAGGCGCCACGTATAAGCCGCAACGTCGCAAGGCCCTCCCCCGGAAACCTCTCAGCCCACTTGAGCGTAGTACACTCATAGGATTGAGCGGCATGCTGCTATGGCAAAAGACTACTATCAGCTACTAGGGGTGAGCCGGAAGGCAGACGAAAAAGAGATTAAGCAAGCTTACAGAAAGCTTGCGCGCAAATTGCACCCGGACGTCAATCCGAACGACAAAACCGCAGAAAGCAAGTTCAAAGAGATTAGCGAGGCCTACGACGTCGTCGGCGATCCCGAGAAGCGAAAACTCTACGACCAATACGGCGCCAACTGGGAAGCAGTCCACAGCGGCGGCGGAGGCATGCCCCCCGGCGCCGACGAATACCAGTTCCACTTCGGCGGCCCTGGCGGCCCGCAAGGTGGGGGCATGGGCGGATTCGAGTCGATCTTTGAGCACCTCATTGGCGGCATGCGAGGCGGTCAGGGCACTGGATATCAGGATCTGGATTTCGACACCGTTCACTCCGCCCAGCCTCGCGATTTGGAAAAAGTCGTTGAGATTCCCCTTGAGGAGATCGACAAAGGCACGAAGAGGACGCTGACCTATCAAACCTTGGACGCCCAGAGGACGCGGGGGCAAGTCACCACGGTCCCCACTACCAAGAAAGTCGAAGTCACTATTCCTGCCGGGATTCCGGACGGAAAGAAGCTCCGAGTCCCAGGTAAGGGTCACGCAGGCGTGAACGGCAAAGCAGGCGATCTCTACGTGATCGTTAAGTGGTTAGTCCACCCACAATTCAAGCCCCATGGGGACAACTTGGAAGTGGAGATTCCGGTTTCCTTCACCACTGCTGCTCTAGGTGGCGAAGTCCGCGTCCCCACCTTGCGGGGCGGGGTGACAATGAAGCTTCCTGAAGGCACCCAAAGCGGCCAGACGTTGCGCCTATCCGCTCAAGGTATTTCTCGGATGGGGAGCGGCAAGAGCGACCTTATGGCCAAGGTCAAGATCACCGTCCCTAAGAAGCCAACTGATGAACAGAAGAGGCTTCTTAAGGAGCTTGCAGAGCTCGAAGGAACAAACCAATGAGATACGACACCCAGCCTGTCTATATGATCGGCGTGGCTGCACAACTTTGCCAAGTCCACCCGCAAACTTTACGTCAGTATGAGCGCCTCGGTCTAGTCGTTCCGGCCCGAGTAGGGGCGAAGAATCGCCTATATAGCGAGCGAGACATCCTCCGCGTGCGCCGAATCCAACGTCTCACCCAGGGCCTGGGCGTCAATCTTGCGGGGGTTGAAATTATTCTCAGACTCCTTGACGAAATGGACGAGTCCAGGAAGGATATGGAGCGGCAGTTCGAAGAGTACATCGAGGAAGCTGAGCGCCGAATCTCCCAAATGACATCCAATAGCACCGTGCCCGTTCGAAAGGACGCCAAGCTATTGCCGGTGCCCAACGTGAAAACGGGCCGCAGAGCCGAGATTTGAGCAGGACGGTTAGAATTCGAGTAGCTTGCGCAGTTCGTAGTTGTAGCGATAGAGAAAGCCGCGAACTTGTTGGTCGCGAGCCGCAATCTGTACGCGGGTCACATCTTCCAGATTGATAATAGACTGTCCGTCCGGCTCGCCCAACTGGGTGAGGCCTTCCACGATCACATAGTCCTCGCCAACTTCCTTGATAAATCCTGTAACAGCGTTGCCCTTAACGTCATCCACGCAAGCCACCGCTTGTTCCTCAGCCGCTCGCTGAAGTTGGGCATGCAGGTCTTCAGTCTTCGCATCCGGGTTCACATGGTCGTCGGTTTTGAAAATGGAACCTTTGTATTGATGGAGAAGTTCAATCTTTCTCGAGTAGCGATCATCTGTCTCGACTCGGTTCAAATCATCCAAGTGCATGACGACGCGACCGTCGAATTCGCCACGAGGCGATACAGACAAAAGCGTTAGCGAGTCGGGGGTCAAGCTCTCCACAAAGCCGACATCAAACTTATCATGGCCGTCGTCACCGTGATACACGCAGACAAGCTTCTCCTTCTCTTGTTGCTGTTTCAGGACTTCGTAAAACTTAACTCGCCTTCTGGCCATATCGAAATTGTCCCTCAGGTTCAGACGTCCCGCTATCCCCTCCGTTGCTAGTCTTGCAGCCATAAAAGGCACTGGCAAGTTAGAGTGAGCGGCACTATAGGGCTACTGGTGTAGGTTTGTCTACTCCACAACGTAGTTGCCGGTTGCTCGGTTGCTAGGTTGCTAGGTTGCTAGGTTTGACGGATTCATCGAGGAGTGTTTCCTCGCTTTTCGATTCCACCCCTAAGCGTTCTACGTGATGCTACTGCGATTGCCGTCATTCGGCTGTACTCCGGATGGAGAACCGTTGCCATTTCATCCTTGCAGGTCCCAGACTCTGTCAGAAGCTCTATCCATAGGCAACTCTCGTCCGCTTCTTCTTCTACTGTGCCCATCTTGGCAAGCATTTGCGCGTCAGATCTGGCGCGGCATGCCGCCCTATAGTTCGCAGCGACGGAAGTGGCGCTTCTGAGCAGTTGCTTGCCGAGAACATCGCGCGCTTTAGTCCGCGGCAAATCATTTACAAGCTTGATGACTTCAAGAGCCATCCTTTTAGTTACAGCCTTCAGCGACACTTCATCAACGTGGTCAGGAATAAATTTCATGGTGTGGAAACGTACCTCAAGTGCCCTCATTCCGGTGAATCGACATTCAAGCACCCCGCTTCCAGCCGACCGGCATTCCGGTAACCCAGCAACCCAGCAACCATCAACCAAGCAACCCCAAGAACCTGCCATACTAAGATCCGATGTCCCGAGAGCTGTCGCTTTGCGACTTTAAGGCGGTGCTCTTCGACGTCGATGGGACTCTCATCGATAGCATGGACAAGATCGTAAACGGCCTCGGCGATGCGATTCACCACTTCACCGGCAACCGGCCCGACGATCTCGAAATTCGCAGCCTCATTGGCCTCCCACTCAACGTTCAGTTTAAGCGCTACGCTGCGACCGAACCTAGTCGCGAGGAACTGGATGAGATGATCCTTTACACGATTTCGCGTTACGAACACTATCAATATCTTGAACGCCCCTTCGCACCTGCGATCGAGACCCTCAAGCTATGCCACAAGGCCGGCCTCAAAACCGGTCTCGTGACCAGCAAGAATGCGCAAGAGATGGCGATATTTTTTGATCATTTTGAAGCCCGGGAATATGTGGATGCCGCAGTTTGCGCTTCCGATATTGCCAGGCCTAAGCCGCACCCGGACGGGGTCCTTCGCGCCTGCGAGCTCTTGGCGAGCGCACCCGAAGAAACTATCCTAATCGGCGACGCTATTTTCGACATACAAGCTGCTCACCGTGCCGGTGTCAAATCGGTCGGCGTGGCTTATGGCGCAAATCCCGCAAGCACCTTGGCCGAGGAAAAGCCCGCGCTCATCCTCGATACGCCGGAAGCTCTGTTGGATTGG
>JANYLD010000251.1 GCA_025363835.1 Armatimonadota bacterium | reverse complement strand
GACCTTCCAGGGTTTACACGATTTTATCAGCAACGATACAATTCGCTGAATAAACATGCTCGAGGGTCTGAGCGCGTCGGCCTGGGAGGTGTCGATGTTTCCGAGCCTGAAGATTATGTGCCAGCTTTGGTGGCCTCCTTTAACGCGCAAAGTGAGTCTCCTTTTACCATTCGCTATTCGGTCCCAAGCGAGTTCGCAGCGGCAGTAGCCCGGCGGCCAAATCCCACTGTTTTGACCAACGATTTTAATCCAATTTTTCAAGGCACGTACAGCAGCAGGATCGAACTCAAACAAGTCACTCGGGAGATCGAGCAACTGCTTCTGACTGCTGAAAAACTGAGCGTGCTGGCAAACTGGCTTGGGACTTCCGGGCCGGACCGGGGACGCAGAAAAACGAAAGGGGGAGCAGAGCTTGTTAAAAAAGTTTCGCTTGTTTCCGACGTCCAAATGCTTTGGCGAGCCTGGGAGCCGGTGCTTTTCAACCAGACCCACGATTTAGCTTCCGGTGTCATGACCGACCACGTGTATGAAGATACGGTCAGCAGTTACGCATTCTCGAAGCGACTAGCGGAGGAAACGATCGCAAATGATTGGGAAAACATTTCAGCGCGCATTGACACTCGCGGTGAAGGAATACCTGTGATTGTTTTCAATCCGCTTGGCTGGTCCCGCACGGACGTCGCAGAGGTCGAGGCCGGGTTCGCGGAAGCCGGAGTGAAGAGTGCCAGGTTGCTGGATTCTGCCGGCAGAACGCTGCCAGTCGAGATCTTGCGAGCGGAACGTTACAGCGACGGCGGGCTTAAGCGCGCCCATGTCGTTTTCGTTGCTCACGATGTGCCAGCTCTTGGGTATTCCACCTATCGGTTGATTCCGCAGACCTCCAATGCCGAGACCAATGCCAATGTCGGCGAGACCGAGAAGCCTGACTCGATTGAGAATGAGGATTACCGGCTCTCGTTCAATTTAGAGACCGGCGAAATCACCAGCCTGTTTGACAAGGCGCTTCGTTGGGAGGCGC
Source organism: Armatimonadota bacterium (assembly GCA_025363835.1). GTDB lineage: Bacteria > Armatimonadota > Fimbriimonadia > Fimbriimonadales > Fimbriimonadaceae > JANYLD01. Next base: position 1,230 of record JANYLD010000251.1, on the reverse strand, counting down.
TGAGTGGCCCTGGCAACGTAGTCGCACGTCAGAAGGATAAAGGTGATTTGTGGGAGCTATACCGCGGCTTGGATGGCGGCAGCCATGTGGCCATGACGAATCAACAAGCTGTGCCCCGCCCCGAAACCGCGATGTTTAGCCGGGACGAAAAGGGGACCAACGGAGTAGTGCGCCGTGGAGCCGTTTTCTCCGAATTTAGTGTCGAACATCCGTTCACAAACGGGATTTTCGCCACACGCGCCCGTTTGTTTAAAGGGGTGCATCGTGTGGACATCCGCACCGAACTCGTGAACAACGAAAAGTATGTGCGGTATCAGGTTTTGTTTCCAACTTCGATCAAAGAGGGGAATCATGTGCAGGAGATTCCATTTGGGGCAATCGCCCGGCCCACAGGCATCGAGTTCCCGGCGCAACATTGGGCGGATTATAGCGATGCCAAGCGTGGATTGGCTGTTATCAATACTGGCTTGCCAGGAAACCTCGTTAGCGAAGGCGTGTTGATGGTGTCATTGATGCGCTCCCACAACCTGGGTGCCTATGGTTTCGGTGGTGGTTACGAGCCGGGAATGAGTTCCGAGACGGGTTTTGAGCTGGGCCAGCGTCGCACCTTTCATTACGCAGTGCTACCGCACGCAGGAGACTGGCGGCAAGCGGCTGTTTATCGCGCGGGCCTGGAGTTTAATCATCCCTTGCTGGTGCGGAAGGCTGGCGCGCACCCTGGCAGCTTGCCCAGCCGTTGGGGTCTGCTCGATATCTCCCCTTCCAACGTGGTCCTTACAGCTCTGAAACCTGGCCCCGAGGGATCCACAATCCTTCGAGTCTATGAGGCGGCAGGGGGGGCGACCCAAAAAGCCAGAATCAAATGGCACGCGGGGATAGCGGCTGCCACAGAAGCCAACTTGCTGGAAGCTTCGGGGCCACCGCTGAAAGTTCAGGATGACACTATTCAGTTCGATTTGCATCCTTTCGAAATCAAGACGATCAAACTCCAACTCAAGAAGGCTCGACTGTGAAACCTGTTCCTGGGTCGAGCATATCCTGGCTGGTCCGCAGCGCGGGACGTCCCGCGCTCCGGTCTGTTTTTGAGGGGAAATCCTGGCCAAAAAAAACGCTCCGGATGGGCGTTGACATCAATTGAGCAGGGGGCTAGGCTTAATCAGTAATCACAATCATTAGAAGAAAGCCATGTTGATTCGAATCAGCCTAATTGCCGCAATAGTCCTTGGCCTC
>JANYLD010000232.1 GCA_025363835.1 Armatimonadota bacterium | reverse complement strand
AGCAAGCCGAGGGACCTTGCTTCCAGCTGTCCGCTTAGCAGAATGGATTCGGATCAAAGGTCCCTCGCTTGCTTCGCGGCACCTTGTGGATGACAGTACAAGGTTTTGGTGGCGTTCGCTAGTCGATCACCGATGCCCGATCACCGATAGCCGGCCTCCAATCGCCGACTACTCCGCCCCAGATACAATAGACCCCGTCCCATGGCATCTGTCCCCCAGATTAATAGCCTCCCGAGAGACCCGCTGCGCGACGTCATCCGCGTCGGTATGCTCGGCTTTGGCACCGTTGGAACTGGCGCGTATCGGATGCTCCAAGACAACAGAGAAGCGATTGCCAGGAAAATCGGCGTCCCCATCGAGATCGTCCGCATCGGAATCAAAGACACTGAAAAGCCTCGAATTGCGCCCACCGAGCTATTCACCACAGACCTCAAAGCCATCGTCTACGATCCCAACGTCGACGTAATTATCGAACTCATCGGCGGCCTTGACCCCGCGGGCGACCTGATCGAGCAAGCTTTAAGAAACGGCAAACATGTCGTCACCGCCAACAAGGAATTGATCGCCAAGCGTGGGGCCAAGCTCGTGGAACTGGCCGCCAAAAATCGCCTGGATCTCCATTTCGAAGCCGCCGTCGGCGGCGGAATCCCCCTCATCCAGCCCCTCAAACACCAGCTCGCCGGAAACGACGTCATCCGCCTCATGGGCATCGTCAACGGCACGACAAACGTGATCCTCACGAAGATGAGTCAGGAGGGCGCAGAGTTTGAGGACGCGCTCGCAGAAGCCCAAGCCAAAGGTTACGCCGAAGCCGACCCGACCAGCGACGTCGACGGCTTCGACGCTCAATACAAAATCGCCATCCTCGCCTCGATCGCCTTCGGCAAAGAGATATCGCCCGACGCGGTTTACAGGGAAGGCATTCGCAAGATCACCAAGAAAGATATCGCTTACGCAGACGTACTTGGCTACACGATCAAACTCCTCGGCATCGCCGAAGCCAAAGACGACGGAATCCTCGCCAGGGTCCACCCAACCTTTCTTCCCAAAGATCACCCCCTCGCCAGCGTCAATGGAGTCTACAACGCGGTCTGGATCCAAGGCGACTTCGTCGGCGACGTGATGCTCTCAGGCCGGGGCGCCGGCTCCGATCCGACCGGCTCCGCCGTCGTCGGCGACCTCATCGACGTCTGCCGAAACATCCGGATCGGCGGCGCCGGAAACGCGATCCCCTATGAACCGGGCGCAAAAACCCTTTCGATAGACGAAAACGTCACCCGCTTCTATTTCCGCGCCATCGTGTCCGACAAGCCCAAAGTCCTCGGAACCATCGCCATGACCCTGGGCGACCACGACGTCTCCCTCGCAGCCATGGAGATGCGCGTCCTAGATCCCTCCAAGAATTTAGGAGAGATCGTCTTCCTAACCCACCCATGCAAGGAAGCTAATTTCAGAAAAGCTCTAGCAGCACTCCCGCCTACTGGCGTGGTGGAAGAAGTGGCAAGCTGGATGAGAGTCGAAGGTGCAAGCTTAGTCGTAGAAGCAACGAGGGCCGAGTGAATACATGAATCCCACAAACGCAACATGGGCCGGCCGTCTCCATTCGGCCATTTACCCCTTACCCCTTACCATTTACGGACTCGGGTCCCCTGCTCTGAGAGGCCGCCCATGACCAGAATTGCATGCGTTCAGGCCAACGTCCTCTTCGGCGACTCCGAAGCTAACGCCGAGAAGGCGATCCACGATCTGGAGGTCCTCAAGCAGCAAGGCGTTGAGCTAGCGATTTTTCCCGAAGCCTTTCTCACCGGCTACTGCGTGGAAAGCACCGAGGAAGCCAAGAACATATCCATAGCCAAGAACTCAGAAGCCATCCACGTCCTCCATCAAGCAAGCATCCGGCTAGACATGATCGTCGTAGCCGGCTTTGCCGAAGCAGCAGATGAAGGTCTCTATAACACCGCCGTCCTCCTCGAGCCTGGCAAAGAACCGCGCTTTTATAGAAAGTCACACCTTCCAGAACTCGGACTGGACAAATTTGTCTGCCAAGGACACGGCGCGCTCGAAGTCTTTGAAACGAGAATCGGAAAAATTGGAATTCTCATTTGCTTTGACATGAGGTTTCCCGAGGCCTCGCGCGTCCTCGCCCTCAAAGGCGCGGAATTGCTCATCCTTCCGACAAATTGGCCGGATGGCGCCCAGGTGACCGCCGACTATATAGCAGTCGCCAGGGCGGCGGAAAACCGCATATACGTCGCCACTTGTGACCGTGTGGGCGAGGAAAACGGCTTCAAATTCATTGGTAAGAGCAAGATCATCGATCCGAGAGGAACGGTCCTCGCCTCAGCCGGCGGCATCGAAGAAATGATCATCGCGGACGTTGACTTGGCGTTCGCCCGAGAAAAGCGGGTCGTGACGATTCCTGGTAAATACGAGACCGAAACCTTAAAAGCGAGACGCCCGGATTTGTATACTGAACTTACGCGTGACCTTAGCGGGTAAAAACGCGTAAGTTAAAATGTAAAGAACCGGTAGGTTCTCTGTGGCCGTCTAACCTGGGCGGCCATTTTCATAGTCGCCTGGTGGAAAGATTTTTGTGAGTGAATTGAATAAATCCAATTTTTGGGTGCGGAATCGCCTTGCATTCTGGACCATCTTGATGACCGCGTTGGTCGCTCTTATCGTCGGCTGCGGCGGAGGGGGCGGCGGTGGCGGTGGAACTACTGGCACCACGTCCACTACTGGCAATGTCCCCGCTGCGCCAACCGGACTCACAGCCGCTCCAGGGAATGCCAAGGTCACTCTCCAATGGAACGCCAGCAGTGGCGCAACCAGTTATTCGGTAGAACGGTCCACCACGAACGGTGGCCCCTACACCACGGTCGTCAACTTCCTCAACGTGACGAACTTTATCGATAACAGCGCCAGCAACGGCACGACCTATTTTTACGTCGTCGTTGCGGTCAATGCCGTTGGCCCAAGTGGCTTCTCTAACCAGGCTTCTGCCTTACCTTCTTCAGGCACTGTCGGACAAAGCTGGTTGCCCCCGAACACCATTTTCTATACAGCGGCGGACGCACTGGATCCGACAGCTACGGATCTCCGGACGATCAATCCAAATGGGACTGGCGATACTCTCTTTGCCTCTGAGCCAACTCAGTTCTCAGCGGTAGCCGCGAATCCAAACGTTCAGAATCAACTCGTCTTCGCGTTCACCAACAGCGCCAATCCGGGCAGCGATCCTAATGCGACATACGGGCTGTACCGGAATACAACAGTGAGCCTAGCCGGGGCCACACAGTTGACGAATCCATCCACACTCGCTCTAAATAGCGTGGGCACGATCTTCTTCACGCCGGACGGCCAGAGAATGCTCTTCACCGGCGCTATCGGCTCGGATCACGCGCTCTACATCATGGATTCGAACGGCCTTAACCTCACTCGGCTGGTTTCCGCCGACGACGCCAGCCTTAGCCCCGACGGCTCGAAAATCATCTTCAGCCAGTCTCAAGGTGCAGAAGACGATCTCCTATGGATGGGAATCGGCGAGACCTCGGGCCATCCGTTCCTCACGACAGTCGACACTGACGAGATCATGCCGCAATGGAGCAAGGATGGCACGAAAATCACGTTCGCGGCCAAGCCCGCGGCGAGCTTGACCGCACCCTATGACATATATGTTGTGTCCTTCGGTGGAGGTACAGCTGGAACGCCCGTAAAGATCACGGCGAACGGAGATTTCAACTTCTCGCCCAGCTTCAGCCCGGACGGCTCCCAGGTCGCCTTTGACCGGATCAGCACTGTCGACACCACTCAAAACGGCGTCTACCGCGTTGGCTCCGGCGGTGGCTCGGAGTCGATCGTCACCTTGAACGCCGGCATCGAGAACGGGCTCTACTGGACTTCCAGCACCGGCCGAGGCATCGGCGGCGGCCCGGTGACCACACACCGAACGCTCAAGAAGCTCTACATCCCGCATCGCAGATAGCGACACGGCCCCAGCTCCCTATCACTAGGGAGCTGGGCAACCGAATCGGCTCCCTGCAGCTTCCCAACCTGGAGCCGCGAGTTCGGACAGAAGGCAATTAGCTCAGGAGCCAGTCCTCAGAGCCTTCTGCTTCGCATAGTAACGGCGCGCCTTTGCTACATTGCCGCAATCGGACATGTCGCACCATTTGCGGCTTCTGTTCTTGCTAAGGTCCAGGAACAGCCATCCGCAGGTTTCATTGTTACACTCTCGCACACGCGTCGCCTGGTCCGAGGTGAAAAGACCCGCTGCGGATAGGGCTATCAAGCCGGTGCATCCTGAGACCGAAGTCCGCAGACCGGTGAGGTTCCATTCGAGCGCACCCCCCACGGCATCGATGCGAGCGGCAACCACGGCCTTTTGCACGTTCCAGTTCAGCTCACTGACCTCGTCTTCAGAAGGTTGCCGTCGATGGGCCAAGGCGCTGCCGATTCCGAAGACCGCCTCGCGAAGTCGGATCGCGCGCTCGAGAACGCGTGAATCCTCGCCGGTGGAAGGCGAACCCTTGGCAAGGATGCCCTTGCCCAGGAGCCAGGTCCTCAAATCGTCCAAGCTCCCGAAGTCTTTGCGACTCGCGTCGATGCGTGAAATGCCCGTGTTGGAAAACAAAAGGCACCACGGCTCGCCATGCGGCTCGCCCAATTGCTGAAACAGACTTTCGATCGGCATGTTCTCTTATGACGATCAAAAGGTGGATAGATGGTGCGCCGGGTTGAAGCACTGGGTATTGGTTTTGGACTATCGGGTACTAGGATCGAAAGAAGATCGAGCGATGCACCATCAAACGTTGGAAAGAAGGTTACAATAAAATTGTCAGGAGACACACATGTCAAATCAACCTCTACAAACCACTTTTGAGCATATCCATCGGGCCGTTCACACCGAGGACGGCTGGATCCATCCGCTTAGCGACGCGATCAAAGAGGTCGGCGTCGAGGAAGCGCGGTGGAAGCCCGCGCAAGACGTTGCTTCCATCTGGGACGTGACTGCGCACACCACCCCCTATCTCTACGATGTCGTTCGGGCTCTAAGGGGCGAGGACAAGCAGGAGCATGAGGACTGGCATTCGATCACAGATGACTCGGAAGCCGCCTGGGTCCGACTTCGCAATGAATTGCTGTCCGTTATCGAGCTGTTGGGTGAAGAGATCGCCAAAATCAAGGAAGCCGATTTTCTCGTTCCACCGCACGGCCGGAAGACGCCCCGGTGGGAGATGATCGCCGACATAGCCGTCCACGACGCCTATCATGCAGGCCAGATCATGAAGCTTCGCCAACTTTATCTCGTGAACCAGGCGAGCGTGAGAGAAGTAGCCTCTGTGTGATAAACGAATCCATCCACCCGCCCACCGGGTGGATGGATTCATGCGCTCACTCCGCAATGGAAGAGGCTAAGCCAAGACTTCGTATCGCGTGTTCCGTCGCTTCGGGACATAGCCTCCTCCGGAAATGAGGCGCTCGAACTCGGCGGAGTCGAGGATGAATTTGTTGCCCTTTGCGCTCACAACCTGCTCTTCGATCATCACCGACCCAAAGTCGTTTGCTCCGTAACCCAGTGCTAGCTGCGCAATCTTGGGGCCCTGAGTAAGGATGGAGACCTGCAGATTATCAATATTGTCGAGGAATATCCGGGCCACCGCAACGGTCCGCAAGTAGTCAAATCCAGACGCTTTCCGCGCGATAGGCAGGTTCGTGTCTTCGGGCTGGAAATTCCAAGTGATGAAAGCGCGGAACGGAGAGCATTCATCCTGCAGATCTCGAATCCGCTGCAAATGCTCGATCCGATCCTCGATTGTTTCAACGTGACCGAACATCATGCTCGCAGTGCTTTTAATTCCCAGCGCGGATGCGGTCCGCATGCATTGCAGCCACTCGTCCGTTGTGTCTTTGTAGGGCGCGATGATCTTCCGGACGCGGTCAACAAGAATCTCTCCACCCGCGCCAGGGATGGAATGGAGTCCGGCGGCCTTAAGCCGCTTCAGAGTGTCCTCCAATGTCAGCTTGGAGATGTGGGCGATATAGATGATCTCGGCCGGGCTGAGAGCGTGGAGGATGACTTGGGGATACGCCTCTTTGATCTTTCGGAAAATCTCCTCGAAATAGTCGATCTTTAGTTTCGGATTCAAGCCGCCCTGGAACAAGATCTCTGCGATCTCGACATCTTCCGTCTGATGGGGTGATGAGGTGATGGTGTGATCAGGTGATTTCTGATCCGCAATTCCGAGTTCCGAGTTCCCAGCTCCGCGTTCGGCCACAGCGACGGTCTCTGCCACCTTCTCGAGGATCATCTCATCGGTAAGCAGATAGCCTTCCGGATCATTCGGCACTCGGTAGAAAGCGCAGAATTTGCAGCGCACCCAACAGACGTTGGTGTAGTTCAGGATCCGGCCCACTACATAGGTGACCACATTGCCCGGTTTCTTCTGCTGGCGCCGTTCGTTGGCCAGCGTTGCAAGGTCCAGTAAGTCCGAATTATTGAATAGGAAAAGCGCCTCTTCAGCATTGATCCGCTGCCCGGCATAAACTTTGTCGGCAATTGAATCGATCGTGATTCCATCAAGCCGGTCGGGTGCGAGGGTGGACATTTCGCTTAGAGAATACCTCTCACGCTGCGAAGTTTCACCGATCATTGAAAGTTGGCGCACCGTCTGGTGCGGAGAATGCCCCGCTGCCTAGCGCTGCTCGGGAAGATCGCCCCAGAATTCCATAAGAAATGGTCGAAGTCCCTTTGCTCTGCTCCAAGAAATGTGTGAAAAAAAGGAGCTTGAAATACCAGAAAAAACCGAATCTGGGTTCAGTTGAGGACAACGCAAGAAAAAAAGGAAAAAACTAACATAAGAATCGCGCTTTCTCGCGCATCGAACTGCGCATCTTACGAGTCCCTAACATTGATTGTCCTAGCTGGGTGACCAGGCGTCGGAGTCGAGCGCGGGACTGAAGAATCTGTAGGAGGTGAAACTAACTATGGCAGCAGCAAAGAAAGCAGCCCCTAAGAAGGCAGCCGCAGCCCCTAAGAAGGCAGCCGCTAAGCCAGCCGCTAAGAAGCCGGCCGCAAAGAAGAAGTAACCGCTACATTGTCGTAAGAGGTGAAGCTTGCCAGTTGGAGCTTCACCTCTTCATTTGTGAACCTAATACAGGACAAACGACCTCTCGGCATTGTCGGCCGCCGTTGGCGTAACTGTGGCACAAGATCCCCTTCTCCACTTAATAGAGCGATGGTTTCAGAAGCTAGGCGAGGTTGCCGAATTCGAAGCCTTTGTAAAAAGGTTGGAGCGCCATCAGTCTGTGCAATAAAAGAGGTCATGCGCCCATCCACTTCTGAAGTGGCTACTCACTTGGCTTGAGTCTCGCTTCCGCAGCCGACCACCGATAAGCGGCCTGCCGTTCGGGCAACATCTGTGGCGCGACGGAGTTGTGCACCTGTTTCCTTATCTTCAAAAACCGATCTCGCGCCCCCGCAAGCTTCGTCTCGGCAAGCGCATGTTGGGAGAACGTTGCCTCGGTCATAACAGCGCCCAAATAGTAGAGTGATTCTCGGTCAACTGAATACACCGTTGCCACCCGCCGCACAAAGGCCTGCACCGACTCTTCTTGTCTGGGCCTTGCGCCGACCAGCGCCAAGTCCGCCACAAGCATCTCGTAAAGGGGTCCCAAATCCTCGGTCGTCAGGCTCTCAGGCGGATCGGCGTAAGGGTCCTCGATGGACGCGAGGATGGCTTGGACCGCAGCTTCGTGCTTCTTCTTCCGCCGCTTCTCCTTATAATTTGTCCACGCTCTCACAAAGGGGCCTGAGATGAGGTCCCATAGGCGGCGAAGCATCATAACGACCTGTTTGTTGTATCGCTTCAGCACATAAAGCAGCAGGACCGCCACCGCAATCAAAACACCGAGTGTGATTAGCTTGGTTTGCATCTCCTCCGGAGTCATTTTCTTGGGCTGAATTTGGTTCGGCTGAGGCAAGTCTTTGTCGGCCTGCTTGTCGCCAAGGCCATGGGGATTTGGTTGAGAGTAGTCCGGCTTAGGCTGCGTGTTCTGCACGTTTTGAATTTGAGTGGCATACGGCCCACCGCTCACGGGTCCGCCTAACTTCCGCTCCGCCATCCCATTAACGTTGCCCATCGACAACGGCAGAAGAAATCCCACGGCCGCACAGAGCACCGTCGCGATGATGCCTGTCAGGAACCACTGACCCATGAACTTGGGATGGACCCCTACCAGGCCGGACGAAGATTCCCGAACCCGAGCGAACATGCCGCCAAGGGAGGCGAGCATCAGTAAGCAGCCAAAGAAGGGAGCCGCCACCCAACCCGCCGTCAGTAAATCGCCCGGCCAAGCGAAAATGAGGACGCCTAAAACAAGCGTGCTTGGTATCGGGTTGGGCGCATCTCGGCCAGAACTGAATTGGAGGAGCGAGCCCTTCGCGTTTCCACCCGTTTCGCTCAGTCCGCAGGCCCACTCCACCAGCGGCATCACGAACGCGCAAGAGATGAGTCCAACGCCAAGGGCAACCGCGCCGATGGAGCCCATTCCAACAGCAATGAGAGCAATTGGCACTCCAACACAGCCAACCCCAATGACAAGAATTCTCGCCTGATGAAAGAGCGGCTTCGGCGTCATGGCGGCGACGATTGCTGCGCACAATACGCCGATACCCCAGCCGATGAGGCCGTCTGTGCCGAGCGACTCCATCATGATCAGGACAGGGAAGAGTGCAAGCGACCCTGCCGCGCCTGTGGCCAGGCACGCGGAAAGAACGCCCATCGTGTTACCGTCGACCTGGACTGATGAATCCTGCTGACTCAATTCCCCCCTCCGTTCGAGCGTGCGCCACGTGCGCACGGATCATAGATGCCCGGACGACCGACTCATCCGACTCCGCCGATGCACCGACAATGACAACCGCAATCGTGTTGCCCGCCTTTCGTCTGAGGTCCAACCACGCGGCAGCATCCTCATCCAGCTTCTGTGTGACCACGATGATCGTCGCCCGCCAAGGGATTAGGCGGTCTGCTATCAGCAATCGCTCGCTGAGATAGCCCTGGCGCGGTGTGGCGCCCGCCAGATCAGAAAGGCACCTTTCTAAATGGAGCTTGCCGTAACCCACCTCCTGCCACTCATCGGTAAGAAGCCCGACGTCTTGGTCGGTTAGAGCCAGCGCGTTGCACAGCGAGGCCGCGGCCATGCAGCCCAGTTCAAACATCTCCTGGCTCCGATAATCGAACTGGCATGTGTTCAGCACGACCGCATGGATCGGCTCGCTGCTGCCATCGTAAACCTTCGAAACCAGCGTCCCCGTGCGCGCGGTTGCTCGCCAGTGGATTCGCTTCTGGGGATCGCCGGGGACATAGAATCGCGTGCCCATCGACCTCGTGGGGTCTTCGCTCGATCGGGGATCACCGCGCCTTTCACCCATCATCCGGCTCGAAGGGAGCATGACGGGCGGAATCGCATAGATTTTCGGGTGAACCCGGACATAAGTGGGCTCATCGACCGGCTCTGTCAAAAACCGCAAGGCCAGGATGTCCCCATGGGAGATCTTCACCGGGCCAAGCGGATAAACGCCCCGTGCCGGAAAGATGGCGGAATAAAAGAAGCTGCTGTCCATCTTGAGGCCGCCAAAGGAGACAAGGCCGGTGGGCGAGTTGCTGGTGGCGCCAAGGGGAAGAGTGTCCATCACGACCAGCCACTGGAGGAATGCGGTGCCGATGTGAGTAACGGTGACCCTCGCCGTCACTGATTCCCCGGGGGCGATAAGGAGTCGATCCGCTTCGCGCTGGACATGCGCTTTGGCTTTGATCGGCCTAGAGGTCAGCCAGCCAAAAAGCAAGGCTGCAAGAAGTGCGCCGGATAGCCACGCGGGGACCGTGGAACCGAGAATAAACGCGGCACCAAAGCCCACGATGGCGATCAAGATGACGGGGAGCAGGCTCATCGTTTGGAAGGAACCGGGGCCGGAGTGCGCTCCAAAACATCGTTGACGATCATGGTCGCGGTACGCCCTCTGATCCGGGCTTCAGGTTTGAGAGACAGTCGGTGCTCAAGGACCATCGGCGCGAGCACGCGGACGATGTCGGGCGTGACGTAGTCCCGGCCGGTGATCGCACTGGCAGCTTGCGACAGATGGAATAAAGCCATGCTCGCTCGCGGGCTAGCTCCAATGGACACGTCCCCGTGGACCCTGGTGGCGCGGACCAACTTGGCGATGTACGTGCGCACGTCGCTGTTGATGTAGATCTTCCGTACCGCGGCTTGGGCCGCGATCAAGCTTTCTGAGTCCGCTACCGAGACGATGGAGTCCAGTGGATGGCGCTCTCGCGTGGTCTCCAAGAGCGTGATTTCGTCCGCCTCGCTGGGATATCCGATTCTCATTCGTATCGCGAAGCGGTCGAGTTGTGCTTCCGGCAAAGGGAAGGTGCCTTCGTATTCAAACGGGTTTTGGGTGGCAAAGACAAGGAACGGCTTGGGCAGGTCGTAAGTTCGATCGTCCACTGTCGTCTGCGCCTCGGCCATGCATTCCAGCAAAGCCGATTGGGTTCGGGGCGTCGCGCGGTTTAACTCGTCGACAAGCACAAGGTTGGCAAAGACCGGGCCGTGGCGGAACTCAAAATCGGCCGTCTTCTGGTTGAAAATAGACGCTCCAGTTACGTCGGTGGGCAGCAAGTCCGGAGTGCATTGAACGCGCTTGAATGAGAGACCCAGACTCTTCGCGAGGGCTTTCACGAGTACGGTCTTGGCCACACCGGGCGCGTCTTCCAAAAGAACGTGGCCGCCCGCCAAGAGGCTTGCGATAGCGGTCTGAATCACCTGTGTTTTGCCAACAACGACCTTTTCGACGTTGCCCAACACCAGCGCCCCAATTTGCGCAACCTTCTGCGCCGCCTGCTCGGACCCCGCCGGCGGCGTATCCATTTCTGTAACGCTCATACTCCTCCCCTTACTTTACGCCCTGTTTCTAAAGGCGCCCGCTCTACCATGCATGACGCGTTTGCATCATCCATAGGTTTGCATCCGGCCAAATGCTTGGCTTAGACCCTCACGCCCTCGGCCCAAGATATCCCATACCACATGGCCGAGTCGGGGCGTTTCGCCCACTCCCCAAAGTGCGCCAGAGACTGATCAAAGTAAAGCTCGTCAAAAAACATCTCCTCGACAATCGTCTTCTTAGCCATCGCCAGGATATCGTTGATGTTCTTGGCATGGCGGTCAAAAATTGGTTGTCCCGAGCAACCACCAAAGAAGACCAATGTGTTGCGCGTTGGTTTTGCTCCGGCTTGGTGGAGAAGAGAAACAAGGCGTCTACCTACAAACGGATCGTTAGCAAGCTTCTCATAGCTGTGAACGTAAGCCTCCCATAGCGACGCCCACCCCGGCGGTTCCGGCCACAGCCGGAATATTTGGTGGTCATCGTCGGCCAACACCACCCGGCCCCCAACCTTAACTGCCTTCACCATGCCTTTCACCACCGCAAGCGGGTCATGAACATGCTCTAGGAGGAACCGGGTGTGGGCTAGGTCAAAGGTGCCCCATTCGTCTTCATTCAGAGCCAGATTCATGGCGTCTCCACCCCGGAAGTCCACCACGTCCATGTCGCCCGCGTCGGCCGCCATCTTGATCGCCTGAGCGATCTGTTCCGAACTCCGCTCGATGCCAAGCACGCGGCACGCCTTTGCTGCTCGTCCCATGGCCCTGCTGAACTGACCAAGCCCGCTGCCCACATCCAAAATGCACTCACCGCCTTGCAAGTTGAGTTCGCGCAGAAACGAGTCGTTGATGGTCTCATTCATCGCCGAAAGCCGCCGCTGCTCTTCCGGCCGCGTCCCGTGAATGTAAGTAGAGTCCTCACTGGCCATATCGCTATTCTGGACGACGAAAGCCGAAATACTCCAATACTCCGAGCAGGGTGTCGGGTCGCTTAAGCATTGAACGTCCGCTGCCTCGACACGTGGGCCCGTCATTTCCACCCGCTCCTGGGCGCCGCCTTCGTGTCGAGGCTTCCAACCCCCCGCTTTTAGCCTGAGAGCTCAGCATTTTCTTAGGAGACGTAGTCAGATCACTCGTCGGGGGCTCGCCCGACGATGACAATAAAGGGAATCAGCAGCCGAGCATAGGCAACAACTCAAGCAGGTTGTTAATCTCCGCATCCGGATTCGGAGCGTCCGCCGGTTTTGCCTCAACAGCGGAACCTCCAGGACCAGCGCTTGGCGGAACATCCGTAGGCCGTCTGATCCAAGCGGTGCGCCACCCAGCTTCAATCGCGGGGCGAATATCGTGAGCGTAGCTGTTTCCCACGAAAAGAGTCTTCTCAGGCGCGCACTCCACCCGCCGCTCTGCCCGTCGGAAAACGCTGAGCTTCGGCTTCCCCTCGCCCATCTCACCTTCGATTAGAATGGCCGCAAAGTAGCTCTCGATCCCCAGGGTCCGGACCTCTTGCCGCTGCACGTCGGCTGGCCCATTCGTGATCAGCCCGAGTCTGAACTTAGGCTTCAGTGTGTTTAGCACCTCTAAAGAATCATCAAACAAGCGCAACCGGCTGTCTCGCTCCCTCATGTACGTTTCGCTGAGTCGGCGAGCACGGTCCTCGTCAGCGCAACCGGCCTCGGCCAGGGTGCGCCTCATTTGTTCTGTGCGGGTCGATTCACCCGTCTTCAAATACTTACTGTACCAATCCGGATGATTGACCTCTTTCAAGAATTCCCGAAAAGCCTTAGCCCAGAGCTGGACCATATCCTCGGCCGTGAAGCCGCTCGGTCCTTCCTTTTCAAAAGCCCGAAACAACCCCGCCCGGGCCGCCTCCCAGTATTGACAAAGAGTGTCGTCGAGGTCGAAGAAGACAGCCTCGACATTTAAAAAGAGGGGGGAACTCACCAGGTGGGATTATGACTTGTAGTTATCAGTGAGAGCGGGATTTACGCTTGAGACGATCCCAATCGTTTTGTCGCTTAGCGGGAATCAAGTGCTGATCCACTAGCATTGAGCGAATTCGATCGCCGAGCCTGACCTTGTCGACTACGTCCATGCCACGCGTGACCTTTCCCACCACCGCGTACGACCGATACAAACGCATCGCGTCAGCCTTCAAAACAAACAACTGAGAGTCCCCCGGCAACTGAAGTCCTTCCGACGCGATCCCAACCATCCCCCGCACGAAGTCGACGCCTGGCGCAGACTCAAAGACTGAAATGTTTTTGCCTGATCCACCATCGCCGACCTTCTCGTTCGCCACCATCTTGCCTGTCTTCTTATCCTTCACCATCATCGGCAAAGTCTTGCTCTCCGGCGCGCCCCACTGAGTCACCCAAGACTCCACCCGGTGCACCCGCTGCCCGTCGTAGAAGCCGCGCCTCACCAGACCGAGAATATGCTCGACCGTCTTCGGCGAAGTCTGCGGATCAGTGGTGATGTCAAACGATCCACCACCCTCTATCGAAACAACGATGACCGGTCCAGTTGGATGATAGGACTGAACGTACTTTGAGTTCTGAGGGGCGAGGGCGATTGCGGCGGCGATGAAAGCGAGCATGGTTGTTTAGAAGCATAGCTTGCAGGGGAGGTAAATGGTAAAGGGGATTATATACTTGACACACACATTCACGGTATAATGAATGCGTGAACACCGAGATTCAGGTTCCAACAACGCTCCTTGAGGCAGTCGTTTACTTTAGTGACGAACGCAAGGCATGGAGCACCGTCGTTAGCCAGCGATGGTCCCAGGGGGTCTTTTGCCCTAGATGCGAGTCTGACAAGGTTCATTTGATTCCTTCTCGGAAGGTTTGGCGCTGCAACGGCTGCAAGAGGCAGTTCAGCGTTAAGACCGGCACGATCTTCGAAGAGTCGCCGCTTCCGTTCTCCAAGTGGCTCCCGGCAATGTGGTTCATTGTGAATGCCAAGAACGGTATCAGTTCTTGCGAGTTGGCTCGGGCACTCGGTGTTACCCAAAAGACGGCTTGGTTCATGCTTCACCGGATTCGAGAAGCGATGGACGCGGGCACCTTTGAGAAGCTTGAAGGCCTCGTAGAAGCGGATGAGACATTCATCGGCGGCAAGGCCAAGAACATGCACAAATGGCAACGAGAGGGCATGGGACGCGGTTCTCAGGGCAAAGCGGCGGTTCATGGCATGATCGAGCGCGGCGGCAGAGTTATCGCAATGACGGTTCCGAACCTTGAGGGTCCTACGCTTCGCAAGAACATCCATAAGCACGTTGACGGGGACGCGATCATTTTCACCGATGAGTTCAAAGCCTACGATCTTCTCAACAAGAAGTTCATGCACAAGGTTATTGACCACTCGCAAGGCTACGTTCTCAAGGACGGCACCCATACCAACACCATTGAGAACTTCTGGTCGCTTCTCAAGCGTGGTCTGCATGGCACGTACATTTCGGTTGAGCCGTTCCATTTGTTCCGCTACGTCAATGAGCAAGTGTTCCGCTTCAACGAGCGCAAAGAGAACGATCAGCACCGATTCTTGCTTGCCCTCTCTCAAGTCGTAAACAAGCGTCTCACGTACAATCAGCTAATCGGCAAGGAGTTAGCCGCCGAAATCTAATGCGAAAACCAAAACGACCACCAAGCGCAAAACCGCGCCCCGGCGAGGACCTTCTCGCAAAGCCAGGGATGGAAAAACTAGCGGACTTCACAAAGAAGATTCTCAAGGTTCCGAAGGAAACGGTTGACCGGCACAAACCTAAACCCGCATGATCCCGAATTTAGACGGTTATGAGGCCAAATTACGCCGGGTGGACGAGAACATAGCTGACTTGCGACGCATCGTTAAGGCCGTCAAGGACAACGAACCATTCCAGATCGGAAACAAGTTTGATCCGGAAGGGCGCAAGCTGGATTCGCCGTTCCTCCCCGTTCAGAGAAACATCTTCTTCGCCAAGAACGTCAAGCCCATGCCTCACGAATTGGGCATCCGTGTTGGAGAGATCATGTACGGATTGCGATCCGCCCTCGATAATCTGGCTTTCAGAGTCTGGCACCTCAACGGACGGACCGATGTTCCGCCCAAGATTGAATTCCCCATCTACATGAGCCAAGTCAAACTCGATGATGCCAGAATCCGCATCAAGCGATGGGAGCGCATAGACCCGGCACATTTTGCAACAATGTGCTCGTTCCAGCCTTACGTAACCGGAGGTGCCAACTACGCCAAAGAACCGCTTTGGATTCTCCATGAGCTTTGCAATATCGACAAGCACCGCGCGATACCCGTCTCCTTCTGGACTTTCATTGGCGCTGACATCGCCGTTTCCGCCATTACCAGGGACCCGCTTCGAGCGAGGGTAGAAATTGAAGTGCTCGGGTCCGAAGTGGAAGAGGGCGCACATTTGTACGCCACCACAATGTTCGGACGTGCTCCCGGCACTGAATCCAACATGAAGGGAAAAGTGAAGTCCCTTCTCTGCTTCGGGACAAGTTGCGGGGATGCCAAGAGCATGCCTGTTTTTGACGTCGTCATGGATGCCAGGAACTACATAAACGACAACGTGTTTGCCGCTTTCCGCCCGCTCTTCCTGTAGCAATCATTCACCTCAAGACAAGCCCGTCCTGAGGAAGATTTAGACGCTAGGCTCAATAAGCCTGTGAGTCAGGTATATAATCCCCAATGGTAAATGGTAAATCGCAGGGCTCCGGAATTCCTATTTGTACTATGAGTCCTATATGTCCTATTCCCCTCCGAGCGATTTACGATTTACGATTTACGATTTACATTCCGCAAACGATTTACCATTTACTCCACCCAATGCTATAGTCAAATCCGAGCCATGAACAGAATTTCCCAATTGGACGCGATCATCGAGCAATTCGACCTCAACAAGCACCCGTTCTATCAGGACTGGCGCATGGGCACGTTGCCTGTTGACAAGCTGAAGACGTATGCCACCGAATACCAGGCCTTCGTCGGCACCATCGCGGCCGGCTGGGACACAGTTGGCGAGGCAGGATATGCGGACGAAGAGCGGTTCCACGAACTGCTCTGGACCAAGTTCAAGGCCGAGCTTGGCGAGCACGGAACTTCCTCATTGCCCAGCACCGAGACGCTGGTCACCGCTTCCAAGAATCTGTTCGGCACTCCGGTGGAAGCCCTGGGCGCCCTGTATGCGTTCGAAGCCCAGCAGCCGCACACATCGCGTAGCAAGCTCGACGGCTTGAAAGAGCACTACACGATTGGCGAGGAAGGCCAGGAATATTTCAAGGTCCACGCCGACGACTTCGCTGAAGCCGAGCTAATCAGGGAAAAGATCGCCTCGCTTACCGACGATGAGTTCGCCCGCACGAAGACCGCCTGCACCATTGTCTGCGCGGCCATGTACGGCGCCCTTGACGGCATCTACTTCGCCCGCGAAACAGTCAACGCTTAAAGCAGCGAAGGCTGAGTCACAAAGCTATCGGGATTGGCAAGCCGCTCCATAAGATCGGAGCGGCTTGAAATCCCAACTCCGCCCATCGAAATCAGCTTCTTGTGGGCCACGGGCAAGTCCCCCGGTGAGCGGACCAAGACGGGACAAGTTTTCCGATCTATCGCTTCTACAGCGCCGGCCCACGTTCCTCCAGTGCCTTCCGCAGCCGCCACCACTACCGTGCAGACGGACATCGCATAAATCAACTTGTTTCGGCTCATCGCGTTGCCAACCTGGAATCCTGCGGAAGGCGAGAACGGTGAGACGAGGCAAACCGCTCCAGACTCCAAAGCGCCAGCGGTCTCGCGCCGTCCAACCGTCTTGCCCATAGAGTCGGCAAGGATACCGATTGACTTTCCGCCTGCCTCAAACGCGGCATTCATCGAGATTTGATCGACGCCTCGCGCCCCACCTGAAACAATGGCAAAGCCAAGGCCCACCGCCGCTTCCGCCGCCTCTCGCGCGAACGCAGAGCCCTCTTCGTCCACGTCTCTCGATCCCACAATTCCAACCGATGGCTCGTTGAGCAATGCCAAGTTCCCCGCCGTGTAGAGCAGGGAAGGCGACTGGTCACCCAGCCTTTCCAGCCACTTCTGTGGGTACGCGTCCTCAAACACTGTAAGCAGCCCAATTCCGCCTGCCGCCAGATCATCTTTCAGCGACTCCGCGTCTTCTAGCAAGGCCACCCGCTCCGCTACCAACTCCGCATCTTTCTCCGCCAGATTCTTCCGAGCCCACGCTTCCAGTTCCGAAGGATCTGGGTTGCGCGAGAGCATGGGCGCCAAGTCGCGCCAGATCTTTCGGCTAATGGGAGAGCCGCCTAAGGAGTGGCTGGTCAGAGCAAGAATAAGAATGTCGTTCATAAATTAATCGCGGGGCCGGGCTGTGGCCAATGCAAAGGGAATCACGCCAGCTGCGCCTGCTCGCGCCAGCTTGACTCCCAACACAGTCATCGTCCAAGCCGAGTCTACAACGTCATCCACCAGGAGGCACACCCCTGGGCGACACTCGAGCACTTTAAAGCTGTCCAGCACGTTTGAGAACTGCTTGCTCGAATTCTGCATCACCTTTTGCGGCTCATTGCTTTTCACCTTCTGGACCGCTTCAATCGCCTCGATCCCTAGGGCCGCGGCTAGCTTCTTCGCAAAGTCCGGGACGAGGTTGGTGCGGGACAGACTTGGAACCCAACAAAGCCAATTCGGCTGGACGCCCAGGCTCCGGATTGCCTTCACGCTTGGCTCTATCAACTCATCGGAGAATCCGGATCCGGAATACTTTCCCTCTTTAACGAGTCGTCCCCAGCCCGCATCGTTATAAACGCAAAGCGTCGCCCCCGGCTGGAACGTTTTAGAATCCGGAATCTTCTTCCGCCCATCGCCTGCAACCCCGGCTGGATAGAACTTGCGCAGCACGAGCGACTGCACGTCCCCCCGCAAGTACTTGATCGCCTCGACAATCTTCTCTCGATCAACTTCCGGAGGCGACACAGGCACGCAGCAGTCGCAGATGCCACATTGGGTAGGGTTCGGGTCATCCAGCGCGCGAGACAGAAACTCCATTCGGCAATCGCCGGTTGAAACGTACTCCCTCATCTGTGCGATCTCACGCATCCGCAAAGCGCCGACCTGCTCCACACGAAGTTTTGCGTAAGACCAATCTCGATCGACCAAGATGTACTTGCCCGCATCAAACTTGATAGCCTCATGCAACTCCAACAGCGAAAGGGCTTTCTCAATGTGGCCGTCCCTGAAATTCAGATCTTTCACGAAGTCGGCCTTTGTCGACGGCCAATCTTCGAGTAGCTTCAATATGCCTTCAAAGCATTCCTTGGGCGGAAAGGCGGCGTTGATGAAGTATTCGTTGATGTCGTCATCCTCCGCGCCCTCCAGCAAGATCACTTCTGCCCGTTCCAAATCGCGTCCGGCACGCCCAACTTGCTGGTAATACGAGATGATCGATCCGGGCCGCTGGAAGTGGATGACAAAGGCCACGTCCGGCTTGTCGTAGCCCATCCCCAAGGCCGTCGTCGCCACCAGGCACTTCGGCTCATTCGCATTGAACGCACGCTCCAACTCCAGCCGACGCTCATGCTCGAGGCTGGCGTGATACTCGGCGACCGGAAACCCTTTCTTCTCCAGCCACCTTGCCACTCGGCGCGCATCATTGACCGTGAGCGTGTAAATGATTCCGGTGCCTTTCAGGCGAGGGAGCACCTTCGAAAGCATCGCGAGCCTCTCGGCCTGGTCGGATATCTGGAGCACGCGAAGCCGCAAAGAATGCCTCATCAAAGGCCCGCGGAGCACGACTAACTGCTCGCCAAGCTGGTCTCGAATGTCGTCCACCACCCGGTCGTTTGCCGTTGCCGTCGTGCAAAGAATGGGGACTCCCGGCTTCAGCCGCTGCACCGTTTGCACGATGCGGCGGTAGTCGGGCCGAAAATCGTGGCCCCAGTCGCTTATGCAGTGGGCTTCGTCGATGACCAGCAGCCCTAACTGCTCTTCCAACTTGTCTAGCACTCGCTGCCTAAACCGAGAGTTGGCCAACCGCTCGGGCGAGATCAGAAGGAGGTCGAGAGTGCCCTTTTCTAACTCAGCCTCGATCTCTTCCCAGTCCGCGAGGTTCGTGCTGTTGATGCTTCTCGCCCGGACCCCAAACTTGGCCGCCAACTCCTGCTGGTTCCGCATCAAGGCAAGCAGAGGACTGACTAGCAACGTCGGCCCAGCCCCAGCCTTACGAAGCAGGG
>JANYLD010000206.1 GCA_025363835.1 Armatimonadota bacterium | reverse complement strand
CGCCGGCGGCGACCAGAACCTCTTTGCTGGCGAGAGCGATTTGCTTGCCGGCCTTGATGGCCTCTATGGTAGGAATGAGGCCGATGACGCCAGCGACGCTGATGACGACGATGTCGGCGTCCTGCATAGTGGCCAGGCGGATGATTCCATCTAGGCCATCTTTGTATAGCGCGGTGCACTTAACCCTATACTTTTCCGCTTGCGCTTGGAGCTTTTCTTGGTTGGTGTTGGCGGCCAGGCCGACGACTTGGAGACGGTCCGGATGCTGGGAAATGACGTCGAGGGTCTGGGTTCCGATGCTTCCGGTTGAGCCCAAGACGACCACGCGTTTCATTGGAGAACAGTCTATCTCTGAGACGAACATCCCTACTTCGGCGCGACCACGCCGTTGGACTCTGTAGACAGCTTGCCTTGGGTGAGCGTGCGCCGTAAAATCCCGGCGATCCTCTGTTGCATGGCGGCCGTTGTCCGGTCGAAGCCTAGGAGGCGGCTAGCTTGGGTCACCAATTCGGCTTCCCCTGCCCCGTAAGCGCGCTCGGCAACCCGACCCATGGCGTCCGCAATCTCCTCGTCACAAACCAGATCCAGATCTTTGGATTTGAGGCTCGCTCGGCTCCTCGGCTTGATGGGCGCGTCACGGTTGTAGAGGAAGCTTCCCCGAAGCTCTATTTGGCCCGATCGAGTTGCCAAAGTGATGCCTTCGATGACCGATTCGCGCAGCTTGGGGCGGGCACTGGGAATTCTCGCGGCATCTCGAATTCTCCGGAGAACTTCATCGGTGTGAACGGGCGCCTCCTATCAGAGCGACCGCTTTCACCAGTTCAGCGATTTGCGAGACGGAATAGAAACTCAGACTTTGCGCTCCGCCCGGAATCGAGAGGGTCGCCATTTCGTATCGAGGAAGGTTTTGGAGGACGGGTGGCTTTTTTACCTCGCGCTCCACCACAACCTTCTGGGCCGGAGGCCCCCGCCCTGGCTGCGGCTCGGGCACGTGGACGGTTGCCGACTCGATGGCGGCGACGCATCGTTGTAACGCGGTTTTCGGGTCGTTGTACCAGTCGGTGCTCCAAATTCGGTGAATCTTCCAACCGCGGTCTTCCAAGACTGCTTGCCTCAGCTTGTCCCGATCCCTGGCCGTTTTAGAACTGTGATATTGAGCACCATCGCATTCGATGCCGAGGATGTACGCTCCGGCTTGATGAGGGTCTTGGACTCCAAGATCGATGAAGAATCCGGCCGATCCGACTTGAGTGTCCACGGAGTATCCAAGGCCCTGCAGGCTTGCGAGGACCACTTCTTCGAATGGAGACATGGGCTCCAGACCAGTGGGGGTTGGGGTATCCATCTGCCCCGTTTCGGCATAGCCGAGGAAGGTTTTGAGATGGCGCAGGCCAACACTTTGTGATTCGCCCACGCGGATGTCCGCCGCCGTTAGGTTCGTGAAAACCTCGCATCGGAGCCTAGCACGGGTGATGAGGACGTTGAGTCGCCGTTCGCCGCCATCCAAGAGGAGAGGGCCAAAGCTCATGGCTGCAAAGCCCTTGTCGTCTTTGCCGTAGCCAACAGAGATGAAGACGACATCCCGCTCATCGCCCTGCACGTTCTCTAGATTCTTGACGTCTAGCCGCTCGGTCGGGTGTCGCGTTATAAAGGCGAGAAGATCGGGGTCGGCCGGGGTGACGCGATCCAGTTCGTCTTGGATCGCCTTCTGCTGAGCCGA
Organism: Armatimonadota bacterium; assembly: GCA_025363835.1. Taxonomy (GTDB): domain Bacteria; phylum Armatimonadota; class Fimbriimonadia; order Fimbriimonadales; family Fimbriimonadaceae; genus JANYLD01. The sequence continues at coordinate 4,666 of JANYLD010000206.1, read as the reverse complement.
GCTAAAGGCGACGACCATGAGGGACTGTTCGGGATGTTCGCGAGCATGCTCTTGAACGGCCTGGACCACGTCTTGGGCCTCCAGAGGATTCTGACGTGAGCCGCCTCGGCCGTAGGCGGTCGCCGGGTTGTGGTGGTAGCGAAGGCCTAGCCGCTCGGTCGGTCCTACGGGGTCGGGGAAAACGAATAGACGATGGTCATAAGAAAGGGCGTTGGCGGGCTCGATGAGTGAGTGGTGCTTGCTTCGATAATGCCAGCGGAGATCTCGCTTCCCTGCGCTTCTCGGTGGCATGCGGGCATCCATGAGGGCGAGAATGCTTTCCAGATCGCGGGTGACATTGGCGGCTGCCGTTTCTTCGTCCTCCTCGTCAACCTCTGAGGTGAGGCGGTCGAAGAAGCTGGTCGGCGGCATCTGTTTGCTGTCGCCAACAACGATGACCTGCTTGCCTCTTAAAATGGCGCCGAACGAGTCTTCCGGCTTGACCTGACTCGCCTCGTCGAAGATGACCACATCAAAGGTTGGTCCGTCCGGCGGGAGGTACATAGCCACCGAAAGCGAGCTCATCATGAAGATGGGCTTGATGTCCTGAATGGCGGCGCCGGCCACCCTCATCGCCTGGCGGATGGATGCTTGCGACCGCTTCTTCTTCAGCTCCTTATTGAGCCAACCGAGGTTGCCGACCTCCATGCGAGCTGGAACTCCGTCTGCGTGGATACGCTGGATGCGAACGCGATTGTGTTGGAGAAGGAGGTTGTCGAGTTCTCTGAAGTCCTTTACCAATGACTCATGACGCGCCCGGTCAAAGCCAACAAGTTCCGGGCGATGTGGCAGACCTTCACGAAGAACACCCTCGTACCAACACCGGTCGTAAGCCTCGACCAGGTGCTCGCCCGCGCCGTCCCATCGGGCGCCAAGTTCGGCGAGGAGTCCGGCTCCAGCGGCAGCAGCGGTCAGTTGAAGATTGTTGAACGTGATGAGGCGTTGGAGTTTGCCGGGGTCTTGGCGCCATTGGTGAAGGGTTTGCTGGATTTCATCGAAGGACGTCAGCGTCTTCCTGGCAATCTCCGGATCGAACGCCAAAGTCTGGACGGCGCCTACGAGACGGCGGGCGGCCTCCCCGGCTGCGTTCATGACGGTTTGCGCCCGATCAGGAAGGTCAGGGGCACGTTGGCTTCCTTCAAGGAAGTCCATAAGGCCGCGAGGAATCTCGCCCGTATCGATCGATTTATGAAGGGCGACGATCCACTCAAGGAGTTGGCTGAGGGCGGGCCAATTCGACTGCTCCCCTTGCCATTGGACTCCAAAGAGCCGGGTAGCGATGGAGTCACCCGCGTGGATGGTTGCCCGAAACCCTTGAACGGACTCGATGGCGGCCAGAACCTCTAATCTTTGCGGGTCGGAGTTCATATCGGTCTCCGCAAGGGCGTCGACGAACGCCCGGGCTGATCTAACGGACCCCGAAAGGCCGCTCCACCAGTGGCCGCCGCTTTTGCTGAGAGCGCCCTTTGCACTCGAGATGTCGGAGGTCCAAGCCTCCTGTTTCAAATTGAAGGGATTGGCTTCCGTCGCGGCTTTAAGATTTGCCCCGGCGGACAGCATTGTTCGAAGCTGCGCCTCGTTGGTCATCCACGTTTCCAGCTTTACCGCAACTCCGTCCATTGGAGGCGCCTCGGCCGCCCGTTTGGCAACTTTTGCGAGGTTGGAGACTTCGGAAAGAGACTGGGGCGGAGGCACGCTGAGGTCTTGAGCCAACTTGGTTGAGAGGTCGCGGGCCTCAGAGGTGGCCAGGAGCGTCGCCTCAACTTCGGTTATGAAGCGGTCTCGGTCTCCAGGAAGAAGAAGAGTTAACTTAGAACCGTAGAAAGGGTTCGCGATTGGGCAGCCATCGGCATGAACCACGCTCTGAAGTTCTTTGGCTAGCTGGCGATTCTCGTTGAATCGGGCTTGATCCCATCCTTTCATCATCTCAAAGCCAGGAATTTCCAGCCCGTCCGACTGAGGTCCGAGCTGGATGAGCCGTCCCATGCAAGAACGGGGCGATATCCCACGGCCCTGAAAGAGCCGGTTTGCCGACTCGCAATAGTTATTAAGGGCGGTGCGCTGTTGGTCGAGTCTTCCCATTTCAGAACTCAGGTCTGCGACTTTGGGCGGCCCCAAGGCGAAGATTCGATCGAGTTCTTTGTAGAAGGCGGCCTTGTTTGCCTTGTGGCTGTGGAGTTCCAAACAAGCGTCTCGCAGGCCCACCTCCTCCATCTTGCGGGCGACTACGTCCAGAGCGGCCAGCTTTTCAGCCACAAAGAGGAAGCGCTTTCCATTGGCGATCGCGTCCGCGAGGAGGTTTGTAATGGTTTGGGACTTTCCTGTTCCGGGAGGGCCTTGGATGACCATCGAGTTGCCCTGTTGGGCCTGCATGAGGGCTAGTGTTTGGCTGCCGTCAATGCTCGTGACCTCATTGCAAGAGTTCACCGGGCGGCGGGCATCAATCATTTCGTCTTCGCCGACCGCGGACTCCACGTTGGGGAAGCCGGTCTCGAGGAGAGCGTTGAGAATGGCGTGGTCGATCGGGGAGCGTCCTTCTGGCCACTGGGTGGCATCCAGGTCCGTGTACATCAGGAATTTTGCGTAGCTGAAAAAGCCGAGGGCCACCGCGCGGGCGTCCACCTTCCAATCCGGTTTCGTCTCGACCGCTTTGGCGACTTGGTCGAAGTAGGCTCTGACGTCCAGCTCGGCGCCGTTGGGGAGGTCGGGGAACGACAGATTGAATTCTTGCCAGACGAGAGATTGGAGCGAGAGATTCGAGCCGATTTCGCCGCCATCCCATCGGACCTTGAATTTCTCGTGTTTTTGCTCCAAGGCGACGGGCACAAGAATTAGGGGCGCTCTGCGGACGAGGTTCGTATCTTCATGTTCTCGCCATTCCAGCATTCCGAGGGCGAGGAAGAGGACGTTGACTCCGGACTCTTCGATAATCGTTCTGGCGTCGCGAAGGGTCTTGAGGAGGCGAGTTTTCAGCCTTGCGTCGGTCTCGTTGGTGTTAAGGAACTGATCGCTCAGGTTGACTGGCGATTCCTGATATCCGAGGTAGGAATTGAGCTCTTCCTCGGCTTTGTCACGAAGATGTTGGAGTGACGCGGGATCTCCGTAGTCGTTCACATTGAGTGGCTGCTGGCCCGCGGGCGGGATCGACAATTCAGGTTGAGGCTTCGGGTCGGGCTTGCCGGTGAATGTCATCGGGCGGCTTTGGTTGACAACCGAGTTGAATACTTCGAATGGATCCTCGCCAGAAATGTCGACGCCCGCCGTGCGCGAGCTCTTGTAGTTTATGAGCTTGTTGCGGCGAGAGGTGTCGAGGAGGTTGCGCCGACTTGCCTCGAGCTTAGCTTCCGTTCCTGATTTTCGGAGTGGTGACGAATCCATTCGCTTTGTTACCTAAGACATTCTGGAGCGAATAGCTCAGGACTGGAGTTAGAATCAGCACGATTTCATGCCCTGCCATAATTTCCCTCATGTCCCCGCTTGCGAAAACGGACTCCCGCTTTCGCCTGAACGAAGCTCAGGCGCGCGATCTGGCGCAGGCTTACGGCACTCCGCTTTATGTGATCGACGAGGCTCATTTTCGGGCTCGGATTCGGCGGTATTTGGGGGCTTTTAGGACTTGTTGGCCTCGGGTGGAGTTGGCTTTTGCTTCTAAGGCGAATTCGACTTTGGCGGTGCTGGCCATTGCGCATAAGGAAGGGTGCGTGATCGACGTGGCGAGCGAGGGGGAGTTGCGGGCGGCTTTGGCGGCGGGGGTTCCGGCGGGGCATTGCCATATGCATGGGAATAACAAGTCGGAGCAGGAGATCGAGTTCGCTCTGGATGCGGGCGTTTCTCAGATCGTGGTCGACAACTTCCATGAAATCCAATTGATGTCGGAGATCGGATCGCGGATCTCGGATCGACGGACGAAGTATGTTTTGAGGCTTGCGCCGGGGGTTGATCCGGTGACGCACCATAAGATTTCTACGGGGCAGGCGGATACGAAGTTTGGATTCAATATCGCGGACGGATCGGCGGAAGGGGCTTTGGCGGGGTGTTTGGAACTTGGGTTGAGCGTGGTGGGTTTCCACTGCCACGTCGGCTCGCAGCTCTTGGATCCAGAGGCGCAGCAAGTTGGGGGGGAGCTCATCGCCCAGTTCGCGGTGCGGATGAAGAAGGAGCGGGGGTTTGAGGCCAGCTATTTGAATGTTGGCGGCGGGCTTGGCGTGAAGTACACGGAAGATGATGAGCCGATGCCGGTGGAGGATTACTGCAAGCTGATTTGTGAGTCCGTTGGCGCGGCGTTGGAAGGAAGCGGGCTAAATCCGACTTTGGGCCAGGAGCCTGGGCGGTCATTGATTGCAGAGAGCGGGTTGACGCTTTATGAAGTTGGGGTTGTGAAGCAGGTGCCCTCTCCATCGCGTGGCACGAGAACTTATGTGGCGGTGGATGGGGGGCTGGCGGACAATCCGCGGCCGGTGATGTATGGGGCGCGGTATGACGTCTTTCGAGCTTCCAAGTCTCCGGAACCCCCTACCCCAACCCCTTCCCCCTCAAACCCCTCGTATTCACTCCCTCTCGACTCCGTCGGTCTCCCCCTCCCCGGCACGAACATCCGGGCAAGGGGAGACGGGGCACAAACATCCGT